>DATHTG010000339.1:0-5058 GCA_035463515.1 Candidatus Limnocylindrales bacterium | reverse complement strand
CAACAGCCGCCGGGCGTGCCGCGCGCGCGTGGCGCCCTCCGACAGCGGCATGCCCTCGGGTACCTCCACGATGCCGAGCGCCGACAGCTCGCCGGCTCGCGGATCGAGCATGGCCGCGCCGAGCCGGATCAGCTCCTCGGCCGTGCCCGGGTTCGCGACGGGGATCAGGATCCGGGACGGCAGCGGGGACTTCGGGCTCATTCGGCGTTCCAGGTCATGCGCCGTCGGGGGTGGCGTTCCAGCGCTGGATCACGTACGGCTTCAGCAGCTCGAACTCGCGCGCCTGCCGCTCGACTCGTTCTTCCGCTTGCTCCGTCGTGATGTGCCGGTTCTCGATCACGAATGACCCGACGCGACCGAAGTAGATCGGGACGAGCGATGCGACCAGCGACTCCAATGGATGGGGCGGGTTCCGCGCGGTGACGACGAGGTCGTAGATCACGCGCGCCCACAGGTCATCCGGGAAGTGGTACTGGCTCGCCGCCTCGGCCATCTCCAGCGTCGTCGCGGTGGTGGACGCCACGTCACCGCCGATGCCGAGCTTGGCCCGGGCGGCATCACCCAGGCGGCCCGCCTCCTCGGCCAGCTCCATGACGCCGTCGAAGGACTCCGGCGCCAGCATCGAGCGCCACATCTCGGCGAGCGTCAACGAGCCGGCATGGAACTCCGAGAGCAGCCGGAGCGTGTTCACCTCGAGCGGCGGCGGGTCGATCATCCGCTCGAAGCCGTACGCCGGGACGGGATGGCTGCCGCGGATCGGCAGCCACGAGTCTGCATGTTCGACGGCGAGTCGCAAGATCGTCCCGACGACCTGCCGGAACATCGGGCCCAGATCGGATCCCGGATCCTTCGGGTCGTGGATCTTCGCGCCGAGTCGGGTCTGGCAGATGGCGAACCCACCGGTCAGCGCGGACGTGGTCATCCAGATATCGATGCCGAACTTGCTGACGTCGTCGGTCCAGTCGTCGAGCGTCAGGTAGTGGCGAACCAGGTCGCCACTCACCCCGAAGTCGCCGCCGATCGGCTGGCGGATGCGCTTGCCGTACAGCGCCCGCGTCAGCGGATACGTGACGGTGTTCGTGATCGTCCCGTCGTACTTGTAGCGGGCGTACAGCGGGGACACGTAGTCGTAGCCGCCCTTCAGGATCGGCCCGGACAGGAGCTCGATCCACTCCGGCACGATCGACCGCAGGTCGGAGTCGACGACGACGAGCGCCTGCACCTCGAGTGCCGCGGCGATCTCGAAGATCGTCCGGAGGGCAGCGCCTTTGCCGCCGACGCCGTCGATCTCCGGGTAGGTCAGACTGACCCGCTCGAGCTTGTGATTCGGCCGGGTGAGGAGGATCTCCTCGACGTAGTCGGGCGGCTCGGTCTCGACGACGACGCGGCCCGTGCCGTCTGGCGAGCCGGCGTCGGAGTTGACCACCACCGGCCGGAGGTCCGGGAAGTACTGGACGAGCCCGGCCTGCGCAGCACGCACCACGTAGCCGATGGTCGCCGCGTTCTTGAAGCTGGGGATCCCGACCATGATGTCGGCGCTGCCGAGGCGGGTGATCTGATCCCGGACCGTCGGTGTGAGCACGGTTGAGGGCATCCCCTAGACCCTATCACCGCGCAACGAACGGCGGGCGCCATCTCGGGACCAATGGCTTCGTTGGCCGCTCCGCCGCTCGCTCACGTACGTCGAAGTACGCTCGCTCGCTTGCTCGCGCCCGCCTCGCCCTGACCCCGATCTGGAGCCCGCAAGGCAGTTCTAGCGGCGAGGCATCTCGGCGAGGGTCCAGTCGTCTGCGGTCTGGCCGGGGCGGTAGCGCGAATTCGCGGCCTTGAACGTCATGCCGCGAAATCCCTGGGCACGCCATGACCCGATCCACGAGTCGATCGGCTGGCGGACGTACGGGCCGGGTCGCACGAGCTGCTCGGACGGGACGATCGATTCGAGGACACGCTTTCGCTCGAGCAGCGGGACGTCGAGGAGCCACTGACCGTCGAGCCAGAGCAGGTCGACGATGACAAGGCCCACGACATCCTCGTTCTCGAACATCAATGCTGCGGCGTCGGCCTCGCGCCGTTCCTCCATCTCCTGGAGCCGGTTCCGCCGGCCCCCGATGAACATCCGGGTCATCGTGCCGGTGATCGTCGGGTACTCGTTCTGCCACGTCCGCACGCCGACGCCCTCGGTCGCCCCCTGCTTGGTCAGGTACGCCTCGAAGATGGCGCCGTCGACCGACCTGCCGATCGCCCGGTCAAGCGCAGCCGCGACCGCGTCGTGCTCATCGATCGATGCGCCGTCCGACCACAACGTAGCCCGACCCCCGCCGACCGCGGCGATGACCCGAAGGCCGGACCATGCCGGCTCGACGAGGGCGTCCGAGATCGTCGTCGGCCGTGTCCTGCCGAACTCCTGCGGCCGCAGGTCGCGCGCGATGTCGTGCGGGGCCGTGTCGTCCATCCAGGGCATCGTAGTCAAACAGGCCGCGCGTATCATCCGGCCGTGGCCAGCGCCGCCCCGCCCGTCGGCCCCGCATCCAGCGCCCGCGGTCTCGCCGCCCTAACGCCGAGCGGCCGCGCGATCGTCCCCGCCGCCTGGTCGCTGTACGACTTCGCCAACACGATCTTCAGCTTCGCGGTCGTGTCCGGCGCGATCGGGCTCTACCTGAATGACGTGTTCGGCCGCCGCGACGGCGGCGTCCTACTCGCGGTGTCTTTCGCGCTCAGCGTCGGCATCAACGCGATCGTGTCGCCGATCCTCGGCGCCTTGTCGGATCGCGGCGGCCGCCGTATGCCGTTCCTGCTGCTGTTCACCGTCCAGTGCATCATCGCCACCTTCTTCATCGCGAACGTCCCACCCTTGCTCGGCGTCGTCCTGTTCGTGATCGCGAACTTCTCCTACCAGGCAGCTCTGATCTACTACGACGCCACGCTGCGCACCGTGTCGCATCCGGAGTCGCGTGGCCGGCTGTCGGGGATCGGCACAGCGATCGGCTACTGCGGCACGGTCGCGGTCGGGCTCACGATCTTCCTCCTCGATGTACCCGTGGTCGACCGTTTCCGGCTCGCCGCGCTGTTCTTCCTGGTATTCGCGATCCCGATCTTCGTGTTCGTTCGCGAGCCCCGGCAGACGGACGAGCCGCGGATCACCGCTCGGGATGTCGTCGCGTCGTTCGGCCAACTCCGCGTGACGATCCAGCACGCGCGTGCCGTGCCAGGCCTGGGTCGCTTCCTCCTGGGGCGCTTCTTCTACAGCGACGCGGTGAACACGGTGATCGTGGTCATGAGTGTCGTCACGACCGAGGCACTCGGTGTGTCTGATCGCGACGCCAACACGATCCTCCTCGGGCTGACGATCGTCGCGATCGGCGCGAGCTTCGGGTGGGGCTGGTTGTGTGACCGGATCGGGCCGAAGCAGACGCTGATCGTCGTGCTGGCGTCATGGGCGGTGGGCCTCGTCATCGGCGGCGTGGCCATCGGCCTTGGGCCATCCGGGCTGGCGCCGTTCCTCGTCGCCGGCGCGATCCTGGGATCGGGCTTGGGCGGCGTGACGGTCGCCGACCGCGTGCTGATGCTGCGGCTCTCGCCGCCCGACCGCGTCGGCGAGTTCTTCGGCCTATACGGGCTCGTCGGGAAGGGCTCGCAGGTGATCGGCACGTTGCTCTACGGGGTGATCCTGTTCCTGTTCATCGACCGCATCGGGATCGGCGCGTATCAGGTCGCCGTCCTGAGCCTGCTGGTCACGATGCTGATCGGGGTCTGGCTCGTGTGGCCGGTCCGGGACGACTGGGCAGGCAGCGAGGAGGTCCGTGCCGAACCGGTGGCGCCTCCCGACCGCCTCGCTCCCGCGAGTGCACCACTCGAGCCGCGCGAGGGTCTGGCTGATCCCTAGTCCGGGTAGCCGCCGGGGTGGCCCTGCCGCCACGCCCACGCCGAGCCCACGATCTCGTCGAGCGTCGCTCGCTGCGGGTGCCATCCGAGGATCTCCGCGGCCCGACCCGCGGAGGCGACGAGCGTCGGTGGGTCGCCTGCACGGCGCGGCCCGACCTCGTACGCGATCGATCGCCCGACGGCGCGTTCGGCAGCCTCGATCACCTCGAGGTTCGTGAAGCCGCCGCCATTCCCGAGGTTGCAGACGAGGAACCCGTCCGTGATGCGTGCATCGCCGGGTGCCGTGGCGTCGATCGCCCGGAGGTGAGCCTCGGCCAGGTCCGCCACGTGGATGTAGTCGCGGACATTCGTTCCGTCGCGAGTCGGGTAGTCGTCGCCGAAGATCGTCACCGGCCGTCCCGCCTCGGCGGCACCGAGGATCGCCGGGATGAGGTGCGTCTCGGGATCGTGGTCCTCGCCGATCGCGTCGGTGGCGCCGGCCACGTTGAAGTACCGCAACGAGACGCTCCGGAAGTCGTACGCACGGCCGTACCACGACAGCACGCCCTCGACGCTCCGCTTGGTCTCGCCGTACGGGTTGATGGGACGAAGTGGCGCGTCCTCGGGGATCGGCGTTTCCTCCGGGACGCCGTACACCGCCGCCGTCGACGACAGGACGAACCGGCTGACCCCGGCACTTCGGGCCGCCTCGAGGAGCGCGATCCCGCCCGCCACGTTGTCACGGAAATAGCGCGCCGGTTCCTGCAGCGACTCCCCGACGAGTGACCGAGCGGCGCAGTGGAGGATCGCGTCGATCGACTCCTCTGCGAACACAGCTGCGGCGGTCATCTGATCCCCGTAGTCGCCGACGATGAGCCGCGCCCCGTCGGGCACCGCGGAGCGATGCCCGGTCGAAAGATCGTCGAGGACGACGACGTCGTGCCCGGCCGCGAGGAACGCCTCGACCGAGACGGCTCCGACATACCCGGCACCGCCGGTGACGAGGATCCGCGTCACGCCGGCACCTTACCGGCGGCGCAGCCGGTCGATCAGCGATCGACGGGGTGCCTTGGGGATGTGCGCCGCGACGGCCTCGGGTGGTGGGCCTTCTTGTGTCTCGGGCGGGGAGGCTGCCCGGGTGGGCGAGCCTGTCGGGGGCGCCGATCCGGGCGCCGGCGACGATCCGGCCGCCGGCGA
>DATHTG010000338.1:0-1837 GCA_035463515.1 Candidatus Limnocylindrales bacterium | reverse complement strand
CCGCAACCTTGTTCTTCACGACCTTGACCCGGACGCGGTTACCGACCGACTCGGTACCGGTCTTGATCGTCTCCACGCGCCGGATGTCGAGCCGGACGCTCGCGTAGAACTTCAGGGCGCGGCCGCCGGGCGTCGTCTCGGGGTTGCCGAACATGACGCCGATCTTCTCGCGCAGCTGGTTCGTGAAGATGAGCGCCGTGTTCGAGCGCGACACGGCGCCGGTCAGCTTGCGCAGGGCCTGGCTCATCAGCCGTGCCTGGATGCCGACGAACGAGTCGCCCATCTCGCCCTCGATCTCGGCGCGGGGCACGAGGGCCGCGACCGAGTCGACGACGACGATGTCGATCCCGCCCGAGCGGATGAGCGTCTCGGTGATCTCGAGCGCCTGCTCGCCGGTGTCGGGCTGGCTGACGAGCAGCTCGTCGACGTTGACGCCGCAGGCCCGGGCGTAGCCCGGATCGAGGGCGTGCTCGACGTCGATGAACGCGGCCACGCCGCCCTTGCGCTGGGCCTCGGCGATGACGTGCTGGCAGACGGTGGTCTTGCCCGACGACTCCGGACCGAAGATCTCCGTGATCCTGCCGCGCGGGATGCCGCCGACGCCGAGCGCCAGGTCGAGCGCGATCGAGCCGGTCGGGATGAAGTCGACCGCCTGCCGGTCCTGCGACCCGAGCTTCATGATCGAGCCGCGCCCGAACTGCTTCTCGATCGCGAGGATGGCGGCGTCGACCGCCTTGCCTCGCTCGCCGTTGGCTCGCTGGGTGCTGCGCTCGTCGGTCATCGCCATCGGTCCGTCACTCCTGCTCGATCCGGTCGACCGGGCCCGCGACGGATCTCGACGATCCGCTGCCGGCTCAGCCCTCCTCGGCCTGCTCTTCCTCGACGACCGGCTTCGGCTTGCGCGGCTTTCGGATGACCTCGACGTTCATCGGGGGTTCCATCAGCGGCTGCACCTTCGGCAGGCCGGTCTTGTCCTTGGGCTTCTTCTTGCTCTCTCGATGCGGACGGTCTCGCGACCCCATGTGTGTGCCTCCGCGTCGTCATGCAGGCTACCGATGGATCCTTCACGCGGACTTTACCGCGCCTGCACCGTCGCTCGACCGGCCCGCGCGCAAGCGCAACTCCGGCATCGATGCGGGGAGGGTTCCGGCCCGGATCGCGGCTCGGATCCTGGCCATGAAGTCTAGGGTGAAGGTCAGGTTGTGACAAGTCGCGAGGCGGTAGCCGAGGAGCTCGTCGGCCCGGAACAGGTGGGCGACGTAGGCCCGCGAGAACCGGCGGCAGGCGAGGCACGGGCAGCCGTCCTGGATCGGCTCCGGATCGTCGAGGAAGCGCCGGTTGCGGATGTTCAGCCGGCCGCCCGGAACCCACAGCTGGCCGTTTCGGGCGACCCGCGCCGGGAGGACCGAATCGAACAGGTCGACGCCGCGGTGGACGGCCTCGAGCAGGTCCGCCGGCGAGCCGAGTCCCATCAGGTAGCGTGGCCGCGGATCCGCGTCGAGCAGCGGCACCGCCAGGTCGAGCGCCTCGTCGCGCTGCTCCGGCGTCTCGTCGCCGGCCAGCCCGCCGATGCAGATCCCGTCGAACGGGAGGCTCGCGATGAAGCGCGTCGACTCGGCCCGCAACTCCGCGTCGAGCCCGCCCTGGACGATCCCGAACAGCGCCTGGTCCGGGCAGTGGTGCGCCGCAAGCGATCGCTCCGCCCAGCGATGGGTCCGCGCGGTCGCGTCGGCGACGACCTCGCGCGGCGAGGACGGCGGCACGGGCTGGTCGAAGGCCACCGCCACATCCGCCCCGAGCGCCTCCTGAACGGCCATCGCGTGTTCGGGCGTGAACC
>DATHTG010000337.1:0-10913 GCA_035463515.1 Candidatus Limnocylindrales bacterium | reverse complement strand
GCTGGCTGTTCGATCGGAGCGGGTTCATCAACTCGGTCCTCCAGTCGTGGGGCGTCATCTCCGAGCCGATCCAGTGGCTGGCCACGCCGTCGCTCGTGCTGCCGATCGCGATGCTGCTCACGATCTGGGCCGGAATCGGCTACTACTCGGTGATCTTCCTGGCCGGGCTGCAGAACGTGCCCGAGGAGCTGTACGACGCGGCCCGCATCGATGGCTGCAACGACCTGCAGAAGCACTGGTACGTGTCGATCCCCGCGCTGCGGCCGCAGATCGTGTTCGTCGGCGTCATCTCGAGCCTTGCCGCGCTCAAGGTGTTCGATGAGATCTACGTCCTCACGAACCGGACCGGCGGGATCCTCGATAGCGGCGTGACGATGGTCTTCTACCTCTGGGAGCAGGCGTTCGAGCGGTCGAACGCCGGTTATGCGTCGGCCATCGCGATCGTGCTGCTGGTGATCACGCTCGGGTTCTCGATCGTCAACGTCCGCTTGCTCGAGCGCGGCGATGGGCCGGCGCGGCGGTGAGGGCGCATCGATGACGGCGACCTCGATCGCCGAGATCCGCGTTGCCGAGCGCGGGCGTCGCCGGGCGTCGCGCGGGAGTCGATGGCTGCGCGATGGCGCGTGGTACCTGGTCCTCACCGCGATGGCGTTCGTCACGGTGTTCCCGTTCGCGTGGATGCTCCTGACGTCGATCAAGGGGCCGGCCGACCCGATCACGTCGGTGCCGCCGCAGTTCCTGCCGAACGACCCGACGCTCGCCGCCTACGCGCGGGTCTGGGACTCGCTGCCGATCGCGTCGTACTTCCTGAACTCCACGACCGTGGCGGTGGCGACCGGGCTCCTGAACATGCTGGTCGCCGCGCTGGCTGCCTACCCGCTGGCGAAGATGCGGTTCGCCGGTCGGGAGTTCGTCTTCTACCTCTTACTGGCGACGCTGATCGTGCCGGCGCAGCTCACGTACATCCCGAGCTTCATCCTGGCCGTCAACGTCTTCCACTACTACGACTCGCTCCCTGCCCTGATCTTCCCGAACATCGTGAGTGCCTTCAACATCTTCCTGTTGCGGCAGGCGTTCCGCGGCGTGCCCGACGAGCTGGTCGACGCAGCGCGGGTCGATGGGGCCGGAGAGTGGCGGATCTGGTGGTCGATCCTGCTGCCGATCATCCGGCCGTCGCTGGCCGCGGTGGCCATCTTCACGTTCGTCACGTCGTGGAACGACTTCCTGTGGCCGTCGCTGATGCTGCACACACCGAAGGGGATGACGTTGCCCGTAGGTCTGGCGGCGCTGCAGGGGTTCTTCTCGTCCGACTTCCGGTCGATCGCGGCGGGCGTCACGATGACGGTCGTGCCGATCCTCCTGTTCTTCGTCGTCGTGCAGCGGTACTTCGTGCGCGGGTTGTCGGGCGCGGTCAAGGGGTGAGGGTCGACGCCAGAGGATCTCGCGGAAACACCGTCGCGCGAGATGCTCCGGGAGCATGACGAGCGATCCCGTTCGGCGAGAAGGGCCAGACGCGATCATCGGGCGCGTGATGCTCGCGTTCGAGGGGTTCACGATGCCTGCGGCGGTGGAGGCCCGGCTGCGGCGAGCACCGGCAGCGGGCGTGACGCTGTTCCGGCCGTACAACGTCGAGTCTCCCGGGCAGGTACGCGCGCTGACGTCCGCTTTGCACGAGGCAGCCGGCGGTGGTCTGCTCATCGCAGCCGACCAGGAGGGCGGGCAGTTCATCGCGCTCGGCGACGGGTCGACGCCGTTCGCCGGGAACATGGCGCTGGGCGCCGTCGACGATGTCGGGCTGACCGAGCGGGTCGGGCAGGCGATCGGCACCGAGGCGCGAGCCATGGGCGTCAACGTCGTGTACGCACCGGTCCTGGACATCGCCTCGAATCCTGTGAACCCGGCGCTCGGGATCCGGGCGTTCAGCGATGACGCGGCCCTGGTCGGGCGGCACGGGGCTGCGATGGTCCGCGGCCTGCAGTCGGCCGGGGTCGCGGCGGCGATCAAGCATTTCCCGGGAGCCGGGGACGCCGCCACGGATCCGCACCACGGCGTCGTGTCGGTGTCCGCTTCGCGCGCGGTCCTTGATTCGAGGGAGCTCGCGCCGTTCCGGGAGGCGGTGGCCGCAGGGGCGCGGCTCGCCATGTCGGGGCATATCGCGCTGCCGGCGGTCACCGGTCGGGACGACGTGCCGTCGACGCTGTCCCGCGCCGTCATGACGGATCTCCTCCGTGGCGCGCTCGGGTTCGATGGGGTGTCGATCACCGATGCCCTCGACATGGCCGGCGTCGCCGGGCGCGACGGGGTCCCCGATGTCGCCGCCGCGATCGAGGCGGGCGTCGACCTGCTGCTCACCGCCGCCGATCCGGTGGGACGGGAGCGCATCGAACGCGCGCTGGTCGATGCGGCCGGCGGTTTCGACCCCGATGAGATGGCAGCGACGGAACGGCGAGTCGGCGCGCTCCGGTCGTGGCTCGCGTCGTTCGGCCCGCAGCCGGACATCGACGTGGTCGGGTGTGCCGATCATCAGGCCCTTGCCGCCGAACTTGCGGCCAGGTCGATCACCCTCGTGCGTGATCCCGCCGGGCTGGTGCCGGTCGACTGGTCGTCGGTCCGCCGCGTCCTCGCGGTCATGCCGCAGCCGTCCGACCTGACGCCAGCCGACACGTCGTCGACCGTCAGAGCCGCACTCGCGATCGCTCTGCGCCGATACCATCCCGATGTGGACGAGGTGGTGGTCGAACCCGAACCCGACGCGGCGTCGATCGCCGCTGTCCGGTCACGCGCGGAGACCGCCGACCTCGCCGTCATCGGCACCATCGACGCGCACCGGCTGCGCGCGCAGCTCGACCTCGTCGAGGCGGTCGTCGCGACGGGTGCGCCCACGATCGCCGTCGCGATGCGTGGTCCCTGGGACGTGGCTGCGTATCCGGCGGGGGCGACGGCGCTCGCCACCTACTCCATCCTGCCGGGGCCGCTCGACGCGTTCGCGGCCGTTCTCGCCGGCGAAGCCCAGGCTCCCGGCAGACTCCCTGTCTCCGTTCCGTGACGCTCCGCGACGAGATCCTCGAGCAGCCCGACGTCGCGCGACGGTTCCTCGCGCGGGCGCCCGATGCGGTCGGGCCGCTCGTCGAGTCGATCCGGGCGCACGAGGTCGATCACGTCGTCATCGCGGCGCGCGGAACGAGCGATCACGCGGCGATCTACGCGCAGTACGTGCTTGGTGTCCGGCACGCGTTGTCGGTCGGGCTCGGCACGCCGTCGGTCATCTCGCTCTACGGCGCCCAGCCTCGACTCGATCGGTCGCTGGTGGTCGGCATCAGTCAATCCGGGGCATCGCCGGACGTCGTCGCGGTCGTCGCCGCCGGTCGGGGACAGGGCGCACCGACGCTGGCGATCACCAACGACCCGTCCTCTGCGTTGGCGCAGGCGGCGGAGACGACGATCGACCTCGGAGCCGGACCCGAGCTCGCGGTCGCGGCGACCAAGACGTACACGACCGAGCTGCTGGCGATCGCCGCCCTGTCGGCGGCGCTGTCGGGCGACCCGGCCGATGCCGCGGCGCTTGTCGCCGTGCCAGATGCGATCGGGTCGGCGCTGGAGCTCGAGCCGGCCGTGGAGTCGATGGCGCGCGACCAGGCCTCGGCCGACAGACTGCTCGTACTGGCGCGCGGCTACGAATACGCCACGGCGCGCGAGTGGGCGCTGAAGCTCAAGGAGCTGGCACGCGTCTTCGCCGATCCGTACTCGGCGGCCGATTTCGAGCACGGGCCGCTGGCGTTGTTGGAGCCCGGCGTCCCGGTCCTGGCGACCGTCCGACCCGGGCCGACCCACGCGCCGCTCGTTGCGTTGCTCGACAGGCTCCGAGACGAGCTGGATGCGGACATCGCCGTCGTATCGGACCAGCCCGACGCGCTGGCGGTGGCTCGGTGGCCGTTCGGGATGCGGCCAGGGACGCCGGAGTGGCTGGGCCCGATCGCGTCGATCGTCGTGGGTCAGCTCCACGCGTTGCATCTGACGCGTGCGCGAGGTCTGGACCCGGAGCGGCCACGGAACCTGAACAAGGTCACGCGCACGCGATAGGACCAGCGGTCCATGGCGGCGCCGGAACCGCCGCGGGCACGCTCACGTCTGCATCCGAACCGGGAAGCGAGACGAATCCAGTGTTGCAGTCGTGCACGACGGTTTCCTCGCTTTCGAGAAATCGGCTGTACAGTGCGCGGCACGACGTTCGCAAACGACGGAGGGCTGATGCGTCGAGGACGGGTCTGGAGACGGCGCTTGACGCGCGCCGCGGCAACGCTCGGCATCGGCGTGCTGGTCGGATTCCTCGTGCCGTCGGTCATCGCGGACCTGTCCTCAGAACCCGAGACGCAGGCCCGGTCGGCAGAATCGCCCGTCGCGCGGCAGTTCATCACCGCCTACATCGCGGACGATCAAGCGACGCTCGATCTGCTCGGGATCCCTGCGGCGGTGAAGGCGAAGGCCGCGCGCTTCAAGGCCGAGTACCTCAAGGTCGACCCTCCCGTCCACCTCGGGTCGTGGGTCATCGGCAACGGCCTGACGCTTCACGCGTACGCGTCGCACGTCGTCGACAACGAGGGTGCCGATGACCAACTCGCGTGGCGCGTCGCGACGCAAGCCGGCCGGGTCGAACTGATCGATCCGCCGCCGTCGGTGCAGACACCATGAGCGCGGAACCGATGCGCCGCCCGGACGATGAGTCCGACGAGGACCAGATGCGGCCCGAGGACCAGCCGCGGCCCGAGGATCAGCCGCGGCCCGAGGATCAGTCGCGGCCCGAGGACCAGTCGCGGCCCGAGGACCAGTCGCGGCCCGAGGACCAGATGCGGCCCGAGGACCAGGCCGGTGGCCCACCGCCTGGATCGAGTGCGGAGCCCGATGCGCCGTCGGCGGACGAGTCGTTGACCGGGACGGCCACCCAGCCCGAGACGGCCACCGTGCCCGCCACGGAGCCCGTGACGCCCTCGGGCGAGTCGCTGACACCCGCGGCCGCCGAGAGCGCAGAGGCTGCTGCCGCCGCCGAGGCAGACCCGAATCTGGACCCGGATGCGAGCGAGGCCGCAGTCGCGGCTGCCGACGCCCAGGAGGCGCCGACCACCGCGGAGGCCGTCGCCACGATCGATGCGGTGACCGACTCCGGAGTCGCACCGGCCGCAGATGCCCCGGCAGCGACGACGGGGTCGCGGCGCGCCGCGGCGGGACGGGCCCTTCGGCAGCTCGCCGTCGTCGCGATCGGCTTGACACTGCTCGTCGCCGGAGTGGCGATCGGGAACTACGCGTTCCAGACCAGCCGGCCGGCGCCCACCGGTAGCGTCGGCGACCCCGGCGGAAATCTCACGAATCCGCCGGCTGCAGCCCAGGAATTCATCTCGGCCCTGTCGATCAACGACGCGGACGCGATCCGGTCGTCACTCGATCGGGATCCGCACCTCGACCTGACACGGGAGATGACGAAGTACGGCATCCAGCGCGTCGATGAGGTCGAGGTCCTCGGCACCACGGTGGATGGCCCGCGGTCGGCCACCGAGATCCTCATGCACTACGAGCGGGAGGATGGCATCTCGTTCGCGATCAACCTGGTCATCCTCGTGGATGGCGGAAAGATCGAGGGTTTCCGATGACGGCAGTTCGACGGTTCTTCAACAACGTGGGGTTCGTTTGGAACAAGAACCTCTTCCGGCTGCTGATCGCCCTTGCCGTCGTCACCGCGCTCATCGCGTCGAGCGGCACGGTCGCGTTCATCCAGGACATCCTCGGGATCATCGGTTCGGCCCCGGCCTTCGCCCTCCAGCTCTCGTTCGCGGCGTTCTACCTGATCGTCCAGTTCGGGTTCCTGTTCTGGTTCCTCTCGAGGCCGCGCAAGTACACCGTCACCCCCGACGACCAGCAGATCGGGATGTCGTTCGCTGACTACCGCGGCCAGCCGGACCTCCTGGAACACGCCCAGTCCACGGTCGCGATCCTCAAGGGCGTCCGTGAGTTCGAGCTCCGCGGCGGCGAGATGCCGCGCGGCATGCTCCTGTCGGGGTCGCCCGGTACGGGCAAGACGTTCCTCGCAGCGGTCATCGCGTCGGAGGCCCAGCTGCCCTTCATCTACATCGACGCGAGCTCGATCCGGGGCATGTTCTGGGGCATGACCGAGATGATGATCATGAAGCTCTTCCGAGACGCCCGCGGGCTCGCCCGGAAGTACGCCCCGCCCGGCCAGCGCGGCGCCTGCATCGTGTTCATGGACGAGATCGACTCGATCGGCATGAACCGAGGCGGCCAGCAGAGCGGCGGCATGATGATGGGCGGGATGATGATGGGGGGCAGCCAGGGCCTGAACACGCTGCTCAACCAGATGGACTCGCTGGCGAGCCTGGTCGAGGACCGCTGGCGGTTCAAGCTCCTGCGCTGGTTCGGCCTGATCCGCGGGCCGGTGAACGACAAGCCCTTGGTCTTCGTGATCGGCGCGACGAACCGGCCGAGCGTCCTCGATCCCGCGTTGATCAGGCCCGGCCGCCTCGACCGGCAGATCGTGGTCCACGAGCCCGACTCAGAGGGTCGGCGCGACATCATCACGCACTACCTGTCGAAGAAGCAGCACGACCCGGACATCCCGATGGAGCTGCTGCTCACGGACTCGATGGGTTGGACCCCGATCATGATCAAGACGATCATCAACGAGGCACTCATCAAGGCCCACCAGGAGGGCCGCGAGTTCCTCACGTACAAGGACTGGCTCGACGCCGCCGACGAGCGGACGATGGGCCTCAAGCAGCCGATCCGCGCGTGGAACCTGACCGACCGGCGCGAGACGGCGTACCACGAGGCCGGCCATGCGGTCGCCGCACGCTACCTGCGGCCGTCGTACCGCATCTCGAAGGCGACGATCATCCGGCGCGGCCACGCCCTCGGCTACGTCCAGCAGAAGCCGCTCGAGGAGCGGACGTCGATGTATGCGCGCTGGATCGAGACCCAGATCATGGTGTCGCTCGCGGGGCATGTCGTGGAGAGCCGATTCCTGGACACCCTGTCGACGGGCCCGTCCTCAGACCTCCAGGCCGCGACGAATTCCGCGGTCCTGTATGTCTCCCAGTTCGGGATGGGGCCGACGAAGCTCATCGCGCCGTTGCAGCCCGGGCAGTTCCCGCCCGCGCCGTTCGTCGTTGCGGCGCACGAGATGCTCGACGACCTGTATGCCGAGACCGAGCGACTGCTCCGAGAGAAGGAGCCGGCGATCCACCACCTCGCGAAGGCGCTGATCGAGCGCGACGAGCTGATCGGCGACGAGCTCGAAGAGGTGTTCGCCGAGGTCGAGCGAGCGCACCCGGGACTCAAGGACAAGTTCGAGCGGAAGATCATCCCGTTCCGCGACTTCGCGCCGCCGGAGCGGCCGATCGTCGAGAGCTGGGCGCCCCCGCAGCCTGCGCAACAGGATGCTGCCGCGTCCGATGCCCCCGCGGCGTCCGTGCCGGGGGCCTCGCAACCCTCGACGTCGGGGCCCTCGGAGCTGGACATGGCCGGCGCAGCCGGCTGGTTGCCGCCTCGAGCCGGCTCGTCGCGTGACCGGAACGCGCAGTCCGACGCGCAGTCCGACGCGCAGTCCGACGCGCCGGGCATGCCGACGGACGTGATCCCGCCCTGGGCGGTCGCCCCGCGGCGGTAACCACGGCCGGTTCCTGGGGCCTTGGATCACCCGGTGATCCTGCGGACGAACAAACCGCTATGAGCCGTCAATCGGGGCCGTTTTCGTCATGCCTGGATCATCCCGTGACCCGGAGGGCGGTCGAGCCGTGGTCCAGCCGCCCGGTGGATCACCCGGTGATCCTCACAACAGGACGATGGCCGACCCAGCGGGATGATCACCCGCGGCAAGCGCCGCGAGCGCTCGTCTGGCCGGGATCGGGAAATCAGCGAGAAGGATCGACGACGCTGCGGCCACGGCCCGACGGTTCGCTCGGGTATCCGCGACCACCAGCAGAACGGAATCCAGGCCGCTGTCTCGCAACTTCAACATGACCCTGCGCACCTGAGCCTGTCCGTCGACGAAGCGGGACTCCGCCTCCACCGGCAGGACTGACGCGATGCCACGAAGCCGGTCGATCACCGCATCCCATGCCCGCTTGTCTCCGGCGATCGGCAAGGGAACCTCCGTGCGGAAGCCGAGGTCAGCCGCAAGTCGATCGCGGAGTCGACCCAGGAGCCCCGCCTGGGCTGCATCGAGAGTCGGATCTGGACCTGGATATGCGCGGACCCGCACATCGAGACCGACCACGGCGCCGATTCGAGCGAGCTGATCGACGCTCACGGTTGGAAGGATGCCTCGCTCGATGCGGGCGACTTGCGCGCCCGACATCCCGGCTGCAGATCCGACGATGTGGACTGACTTTCCGGTCACTCGGCGGGCGACGCGGAGTTCATGCCCGATCCGGAGGCGGTCAGCCGTGGCGAGGCGGCGGCCGCGGTCGATCGGGCGTTCGCGGGTGCTCACCGGGGCAGTCTGCGGATGAGCGCTCACCGTCGACTTATCACGGTGAAACCTTTTCGTGCGAGCCTGCCTCGATGAGTTATGCCTCGACTTGCGTTCGCCCTTTTCTTCTTCCTATTCGTCGCCCTCGCTGCGCCGGTCAGCGCCCATGATTCCGTCGCCGGGACGCCCGACGCCACGATCACGCTCCGCAACGGTCTGAGCGACTGGGAGGTCAGCGTCCCCGCGGGTGGGATCGTCCGGTTCGGGAATCGCGACGACGAGCGCCATCGACTCCGATCGCGCACCGGCCGCGGCTTCGATACGGGGAACCTCGAGCCCGGGGAGTCGGCGCTGGTCCGTCTGTCGACGCCGGGGACCTACGCCTACATCGACGAGCGGGACGACGGCGACGCCCGGTATCACGGTCGGATCGTCGTCGGCGAGGCACGCGCCGACGCCGGTGCAGCCGCCGGTCCCCCCGAGAGGTCGGCCACGGTCACGATCGGCGACCGCGTCTTCCAGCCGGGGACGACCACGATCACGGCCGGTGGCACCGTCACGTTCCGCAATGCCGACGGCGACTCGCACACCGCGACGGGCGGGATCATCGACAGCGGAACGCTCGACCCGGGTGCGGCCTACAAGAAGACCTTCCCGAACGCCGGCACGTACGACTTCCTGTGCATCTTCCATCCCGAGATGCAGGGGACGATCCGCGTGGTCGACGCCGGCGGGACCGCCCCCGCGCCGGCCGCGACGCCGACCCCGGCGCCCGGGACACCGACTCCGGCGCCCGCGACGCCGACCCCGGCGCCAGCCGAAGGGTCGAACGGCGTCGACATCGTCGACCTGGCGTTCGAGCCCGCGACGCTCAGGGTCGAGCCCGGCACGACCGTGACATGGACGAACACGGGTGTCGCTCCGCACACCGCGACGGCGGAGGACGGCTCGTTCGACAGCGGGACGCTGGAGAGCGGCGCGACCTTCAAGCAGACGTTCGCCGACCCAGGGACCTACGCCTACCTCTGCCAGATCCATCCCGACATGACCGGCACGATCGAGGTGACGGCCACCGGCCCGGCGCCCGCTGCCGTCGTCGATCCGTCGGCGCCGACCACGCCGACCCCCGCCGCGGCGCCGCCGACTGCCGCGAAGGTCGACGCCACGCCCGCTGCGGACACGGCCTCGCTCGGCGGCATCGCGCTCGCCGTGACGCTCGTCTCGATCGCGAGCGCCCTGTTCGCCCGCGTCCTCCGCGGGACGGTGAAAGAGCCCGGCGCCTAGAGATCGCGCCGCGACAGCGAGAGCGTCGCGCCCGCCAGCACGACGACGATCCACGCCGCCGTCCAGACGATGAACTCGACGGGCGGTGGCGTCGGGGCGAAGAACGGCTCGGCCGAGGCAGCCCGGCCGCCGAGGCCCTCCGCCGCGACCGTCACCAGGGACGGCTGGAGGGCGTAGATCGTCCCCCTCCACAGACCGTCCGACGGCAGCACCCAGCGGGACGCTTCGGCCACCGCGACCAGCGGCCCCGCCTCGAAGAACCGGCCGACGACCGCGAACACGCCGGCCATCCAGCCGAGACCGAACAGCACGACGCAGACCGCGCCACTCGCGATCGCCGGCAGGCGCGTGCTCAACAGCATCGCGAACGTCAGCAGCACGACGGCTTGTGCAGACAGGAACGCCACGGCGACCCATGGCTGGGGCGGCGCGTATCCGGAGACGAGCCGCACGGCGCCGATCTCGAGGAAGCCCGACAGCGCCGCGTAGAACACGACGATCGCGGTCAGTCCCAGCCACCGACCGACGACCAGGTCGGCGCGCCGGATCGGTCGCGCGAGCATGGATTGCCCGACGCCGGATTCGAGGTCGGCGGCGATGGACGGCGCGCCGAGGAACGCGGCGGTCATGGCCAGCACGAAGCTGAACATGAACGCGACGAGGATCAGGACCTGTGAGACGCCGACCTGGATCTCGATCTCGGTCGTGTCGCCGCCCTCGCGAGCAAGGGAGACGAGGCGCTCGATGCCCCACGAGGTGAGCAGGACGCTGATCACCGTGAGCCCCAGGAGGACCCAGATGATCCGCCGACGGACAGCCTCGGCGACCGTCAACCGGGCGATGATGGCGATGCCCCTCACGCGGCGGCCTCGCCGACCTCGCCCCCGACGAGGCGCATGAAGAGGTCCTCGAGCGTCGATCGACCCGACTCGACCGCGTGGACCCGACCGCCCATGCCGACGATCGCCGCCACGACATCGGGGACGCGCGCCATGTCCATGCCCGTGATCGCCAGCCAGCCGTCGTCGCCGGGTGCGACACGACCGAAGCGCCGAAGCTCGGCGACATCCGCGGCCGCGAGGTCCGTCACGCGCAGCCGAACCCGCGACTCGCCGAGCAGGTCGTCGACCCGGCCGCTCGCGAGGACCCTGCC
>DATHTG010000336.1:0-3149 GCA_035463515.1 Candidatus Limnocylindrales bacterium | reverse complement strand
GCGGGCCGACACGGCCTTCCGCGTCGTGCAGAGTGTCCACGTCGGGCTGAACTCGCTGACCCTCATGCAGTGGGGGACCGAGGAGCAGAAGCAACGCTGGCTCGTGCCCCAGGCGAAGGGCGACAAGCTCGCGACTTTCGGGCTGACCGAGCCCGGGGTTGGGACGGACGCCGGCAACCTCGCGTCGACCGCGCGGCGCGACGGCGACAGCTACGTCCTGAACGGCAACAAGATCTGGATCAGCCTCGCGGACATCGCCGACCACTTCCTGGTGTTCGCTTCGGTCGACCGCGAGAAGAAGCACAAGGGTGTGACGGCGTTCGTCGTCGAGCGCGGCATGCAGGGGCTCACGACCGGCACGCTCCACGGCAAGCTCGGCATCCGTGCCGGAAACACCGGTCTGATCAACTTCGACGACGTCGTCGTCCCCGAGGAGAACCGTATCGGCGACGAGGGCGAGGGCTTCCTCATCGCGATGAGCGCGATCGACCAGGGGCGCTACACGGTCGCGGCCGGCGCGGTCGGTCTCGCGCAAGCATGTATCGACGCGAGCGTGAAATACGCGCACGAGCGCCGCACCTTCGGGAAGGAGATCGGTGAGCACCAGCTGGTCAAGCAGCTGATCGCGAAGATGGTCGTGGGGACCGAGATGGGCCGGCTCCTCGTCTGGCGCGCCGGCTGGCTCAAGAACCAGGGCAAGCGCAACACCCGTGAGACGTCGATGGCGAAGTGGCATGCCACCGAGCACTCCGTCCAGAGCGCGCTCGACGCGATCCAGGTCCACGGCGCGAACGGCTATTCGAACGAGTTCCCCGTCGAGCGCTACCTCCGCAATTCGAAGGCCGCCGTCATCTACGAGGGGACGACGCAGCTCCACACGCTGATCCAGGCCGATTACGCGCTGGGCTATCGAGAGGATCGGCCGTTGCGCTGCGAGCCGTGGCCAGCCCAGGGATGGGAGGCCGTCCGGGCTTGACATGGGCGCGTGGACGGATCGGGAACTGGCGACGCTCGCCGAGGTGGCCGAGACCTTCGTCCGCGGAGATGCCCGCCGTCGTGCGCGGCTGACCACCGAGGCCCTCGAGCGGGCCGCCGACCCCGAGCAGGTCCGGCAGTTCCACCGACTCCTCGGCCTGATGGAGTCGCGGTTCGCGAACCTCATCCTCGGCCGGCGACCGAGGCCCTTCACATCGATGTCGCCAGCGGCCCGTGAGCGCTACCTACTCAGCTTGTCGACCTCGCCGTTCGTCTCGCGGCGAACGGCGTTCGCGACGCTGCGCAAGCTCATGACGTTCCTTGCCTACGCGGACCCAGGCGCGGACGCCTCCGGCAATCCCCGCCACGCCGTGATCGGGTATGAGCCAGAGCACCCGCCGGTCACGGCCGACCCGACACCGATCCGCCCGTACCGCCTTCCATTTGACGTCGGCGGTGCCGACGAGCCGATGACGCTCGAGGCTGATGTCGTCATCGTCGGCTCGGGTGCGGGTGGTGGCGTCGTCGCCGCGGACCTCGCTGAGGCCGGGCGATCGGTCGTGGTCCTGGAGGCTGGACCATTCGTCGATGAATCGACGATGCCGCGTGACGAGCTCGACGCGTTTTCCCGGCTCTACCTGAACTACGGCCTACTGGCGACGTGGGACGGTGCCGTGACGATGCTCGCGGGTTCCGGCGTCGGCGGTGGCACGCTCGTGAACTGGATGACGTCGATGGAGGCGCCGGCCCATGTCCGCGACGAATGGCGGCGGGAGCACGGCCTCACGGATCTCGAGGACGGCGGCATCTGGAGCGACGACGTGGCCACCCTCGAGCAGGAGCTTTCGGTCGCGCCGGTCCGGCAACAGCCGCCGAAGGACCAGGTCATCCTCCTCGGCGCTGAGCGACTGGGGTGGGAAGCCGCGCCCGCGCGCCGGAATGCCGCGACCAACTGCGACGACTGCGGAAGTTGCCCGTTCGGTTGCCGACGCGGCTCGAAGCGGTCGGGCATACGCGTCCATCTCGCCAGGGCTGCCACGGCCGGCGCGCGCATCGTGCCGCAGGTGAGGGTGACCAAGGTCCTCATCGAGCGCGGCCGCGCGGTCGGCGTGCAGGGCCGGGCACTCGTCCCCGGATCCGATCCGGAGCCGCGGATCCGGCCGCTCATCGTCCGCGCGCGCCAGGTCGTCCTCGCGGCGGGCGCGCTCCGCTCCCCCGCGCTGTTGCAGGCGTCCGGCCTCAAGCATCGCGCGATCGGATACCACCTCCGCATCCATCCTGTGCCGGTCGTAGCCGGGCGGATGACGATGCCCGTCGACATGTGGCACGGCCCGATGCAGGGCGCCCGGTCACTCCAGTTCAGCGCTGCAGAGGAGGGCCGAAACGGCTACGCGATCGAAGCCGCACCGGGCCACGTCGGCCTGCTCGCCCTGGCTCTGCCGTGGGAGGGCACCGACGCCCACGCGGCTTCGATGCGGGACGCCCGCCACCTTGCGCCGCTGATCGCGGTCACGCGTGACGGCGGCATGGGCCGCGTGACGCTGACCAAGGCCGGTCGAGTCAGGGTCGACTACTGGCTCGACGAGGTCGGTGTCGCGACGCTGCGTCATGCGGCGATCCGGATGGCACGGCTTGCCCGCGCCGCTGGGGCAGGGGAGATCGTCGTGGCCGCCACGCCAGGCATCCGGTTCGAGCCGGTGCGCTCATCGCCCGAGACCGATGCTGCGGCGTATGCCCGCTTCGAGGATCGCGTCGCCCGCATGGATTTCCGGCCCAATCGCGGCTCGGTGTTCTCGGCCCACCAGATGGGGACTGTCCGGATGGGCGCGTCGCCTCGCGATCACCCCTGCGACCCCAATGGTCGTGTCCGTGCGCGGGGTCGACGCGACCGCCTGGTCGGCGGCCTCTACGTCGCGGATTCCTCGCTCTTCCCGACCGCGATCGGGATCAACCCGATGTTGACCGTGATGGCGCTGGCGAGGCGTGTCGCGCGCTCGGTGCTGGCGGAGTCGTGACCGTCGAGGCGGTCGAGGGCCTGGCCATCCGTCCGCGGGCGGTGACGATGAGCGCCACGGCGACGACGATGACGGCACCCGCGAGCACGGTCCGCGGCTCGATCGGCTCGTGCAGGACGATCGCGCCCAGGATCACCGCGACCACAGGGTTGACGTAGG
>DATHTG010000335.1:0-8675 GCA_035463515.1 Candidatus Limnocylindrales bacterium | reverse complement strand
CAACACGGCGGCCGCGGCCGCGACCATCACCTGGGTCCTCGCGAGCTACCTCCACAGGGGCAAGGTCAGCGTGGTCGGCGCCGCGTGCGGTGCCGTGGCCGGGCTCGTCGCGATCACGCCGGCCTCCGGCTTCGTCGGCGTCGGTGGCGCGCTCGTGATCGGCCTCCTCGTCGGTGGCCTGTGCTACAGCGCCACGCTCCTGCGGTCGCGCCTGAAGATCGACGACGCGCTCGACGTCTTCGCGGTCCATGGCGTCGGTGGCATGTTCGGAGCGGTCGCGACCGGCGTCTTCGCCACCGCCGCGATCCAGGAGGCGTACACCGGCCTGCTGGAAGGGAATGTCCAGCAGCTCGCGAACCAGCTCATCGCCGTCACCGCGACGATCGCCTACGCCGTGGTCTCGACGTTCGTGATCGTCAAGGTCATCGACCTGCTCCTCGGGATCCGGGTATCGCCGCGCGACGAAGAGATCGGGATCGATCTCGCGACCCACGGCGAGGTCGCCTACCAGACCTAGCCCGCCGCCCTCCCAGCGATGCGGCCGCCGTCCTGTCCGGGCGGTGGCCGCTCCACCGACCCTCTCGGAGACGCCAGATCGATGGACGCCACCGACCGACGCGACAGCCGAGCTCCGTTGTACGACCCGCGCTTCGAGCACGATGCGTGCGGTGTCGGGTTCGTGGCCGATGCGGGCGGGCGATCGCGGTCGCGGGTGCTCCCGCTGGCACTCGCCGGGTTGGCGGCGCTCGCCCACCGAGGCGCATTCGGTGCCGACGGCGAATCGAGCGACGGTGCCGGCGTCTCGCTCCCGTTATCGACGTCGGCCTTGGCGCTGATCGCCGGTCGCCATGCCGGTTCGCGCCCCGGCGTCGTCATGACGTTCCTGCCACGACCCGTCCGCGGGCGCGTGGCAGCTCGCCGGCTCGTCGAGAGCGTGTTCGAGGAGGCCGGCCTGCCGGTCGAGGCCTGGCGGAGCGTGCCGTTCGACGCGTCGGCGCTCGGTGCCGCCGCCACGTCCTCACGTCCGTCCGTCGCGCAAGCGATCGTCGCCCGACCGGACGGCCTCGGCGACCGCGCGTTCGAGCGTCGGCTCGTCGTCACACGGCGACGACTCGAGCGCGCCGCTCGCGCGGGTGGTCGGGCCATGGCGGATCTCTCGATCCCGTCCGCCTCGTGCCTGACGGTCGTCTACAAGGGTCTCGTGACAGGATCGAGGCTCGCCGACCTCTATCCGGATCTGCGAGCGCCGCTCGATGTGCCGTACGCGGTCTTCCACCAGCGCTACGCGACCAACACGACCCCCGTCTGGCGGCTCGCCCAGCCGTTCCGGTCGATCGCCCACAACGGCGAGATCAACACGGTCCGCGGGAATCGCGAGCAGGTCCGAGGACGGACGCGCGACAGAGGCGCCCGATCGATCGCGGCCGAGCTGCTCGAGGCCGGCCCGCTCCTGTCGCCGGATGGGTCCGATTCGCTGTCGCTCGACGAGGCGCTCGAACTGCTCACGACCACCGGTTGGGACCTGGCGCCTGCGCTGCTCGCCGCCATCCCTGAGGCCGTCGGGCTCCGTCGCGCCCCGCACCCCCACGTGGCGGCGCTGCGGCGACGGACGGCGGGGATGCTCTCGGCGTGGGACGGCCCCGCGGCGATCGTCTTCGCCGACGGCAGGCGCGTCGGTGCGCTCGTCGATCGCAACGGCCTGCGACCCGTGGCGTTCGCGGTGACGCGCGATCGGCTCGTCGCCGTCGCGTCGGAAGCCGGCGCCGTGCCGTTGGAGCCGGCCGAGACCGTCAGGAGAGGCCGGCTCGGACCGGGCGAGATGCTGCTCGTCGAGCCGACCCGCCGGGCCATCCTCGAGGACACCGATGCAAAGGCCCGTGTCCTTCGCCACCTTCCGATCCACGACGCTCCGCGTCCGCTGCACGAGGACGATGTCGAGGCGGCCGCCGCCGTCATCGAGGGTCGCGAACCGCTCGACCACGCGCTTCGCTATCTGGCGGGGCTGGACGCCGAGAAAGCCCGGCTCGACATCCGGACGATGGCGCTCGACGCGCACGAGCCGTTGTGGAGCATGGGCGACGACACGCCGACGCCCGCGCGCGGCCGCATCGATCGACCGGTCGCCGACCATCTGCGCCAGGCGTTCGCGCAGGTCACCAACCCTGCGATCGACCCGGAGCGCGAGCGCGTCGTCATGGACCTGCGCGTCGAGTTGGGCCGCCGACCCACGCTGCTCGGCGGCCCGCCGCGCGGACCGCGAACGCTCCGCCTCGAGCGGCCGATCGTGGCCGACCTCGACGGGCTCCTCGAGGCCGCCCTCGCAGGTGGTCGACGCGTGCGGGTCCTGGACGCAACCTGGCCCGTCGATGACGGCGCGGAGGGTCTGCAGCGCCGACTCCGCGCCCTCGCCGGCGAGGCCGTCGCGGCGAGCGTGGCCGGTATCGAGATCGTCCTGGTCAGTGACGGCTCGATCTCTGCGGACCGGTTGCCCGTCCCGTCCATCCTCGCGGTCGGTGCGGTCCACACCGCGTTGACGGGCAGCGGCCTTCGGGGCCGGACCGACATCGTCGTCGATGCTGCCGACGTCCTCGACGTCCATTCCATGGCGATCGAGCTCGCGGTCGGGGCGACCGCCGTGCACCCGCGCCTCGCGCTCGAGCTTGCCGCCGAGCTAGCCGGGACGCGAGGCGCCGAAGAGCTCACGGCCACGCGCGCGATCGAGAACGTCGTGGACGCGTTCGCCGCGGGTCTTCGAAAGACGCTCGCCCGGATGGGCATCAGCGCGATCGCCAGCTACATCGGTGGGGCGTTGATCGACACGGTCGACCTGGCGCCCGAGGTCCTCGCACGCTGCTTCCCATCGGCGGCCGCGTGGCCCGGCCGCACGACACTCGACGACCTCGGGGCACGGATCGTCCGGCGCCGCGATGTGGCTGCGGCCTTGCCCGCCGCGCTACCCGGCCGCGAGCCTCGCCTGCCGGATCCTGGCCTGGCTCGGTTCCGGGCGGACGGCGAGAGGCACCTCTTCGCACCACGGGTCGCGAGCGAGATCCAGCTGCTGTCGGGTGCCACGCCGGTCCTCGATGGCGAGGGAGTATCGGTCGACGACGCTCTCGCGCGATACCGAGCCTCCGTCGAACGCTCGTCCACCGCCGCCGCGACGCCGAGAGACGAGCTTCGACTCCGGCGGATCGGCGACCCCGTCGCGCTCGAGTCGGTCGAGAGCGCGTCGTCGATCGCGCGCCGGTTCGTCGTCTCGGCGATGAGCGTCGGCGCGCTGTCGCCGGAGGCCCACCAGGCGCTGACCGTCGGTATCCAGCGCGCCGGAGGTGCCGCCAACACCGGCGAAGGCGGCGAGGACCCGGCTTGGTACGTGACCGGATCCGATGGCCGCCGCCGGGATGCCCGCATCAAGCAGGTCGCGTCCGCGCGGTTCGGCGTCACCGCCACCTATCTGGCTCGAGCAGACCAGCTCGAGATCAAGATCGCCCAAGGGTCGAAGCCTGGCGAGGGCGGGCAGCTCCCGGGCCGAAAGGCGACCGCGTACATCGCGAGCCTCCGGCGCGGTCAGGCGGGGCAGAGTTACATCAGCCCGCCGCCGCACCACGACATCTACTCGATCGAGGACCTCGCCCAGCTGATCGCGGATCTACGTGCGATCAACCCCGGCGCCCGCATCGGCGTCAAGCTCGTCGCGTCGCGCGGTGTCGGGACGATCGCCGCCGGTGTCGCCAAGGCCGGCGCGTCCTACATCCATCTCTCCGGGCACGCGGGCGGGACCGGGGCGTCGCCGCTGTCATCGATCAAGCACGTCGGGGCGCCGTGGGAGCTCGGGCTCGCCGAGGTGCACCAGGTGCTGCTGCGGAACGACCTCCGGGACAGGGTCGCCCTGCGCACCGATGGTGGCCTCCAGAGCGGGCGCGACCTGTTGGTCGCCGCGTTGCTCGGCGCGGAGGAGTTCGCGTTCGGGACCTCGGCGTTGGTGGCGATCGGTTGCGATATGGCTCGCCAGTGTCACCTCGACACCTGCCCGACGGGGATCGCGACGCAACGTGACGACCTCCGTGCCAAGTTCCGCGGCACGCCCGAGATGGTCGAGACGTTCTTCCTCGCCATCGCCGAGGATCTGCGACGAGAGCTGGCGTCGATGGGGGCGAGGTCCGTCGGCGAGGTCGTCGGAGAGAGCACGCGCGCGCTCCGCCCGACACGGGCGGCGCGTCCCGAGCTGCGCGCCGTCGTCGGCGGTGCGCACTGGACCGCCGACCGTGCTCGGCGGGCGGATCCCGCTTCCGCCGCGCGCAGCACTCGCCACGCCGCGGCGTCGCCGCTGGAGGTCCGGATCGCTGCCGCGTTCCGGGATCAGGGACCCGTCGCTGCCTCGGGCCTGCGATTGTGCACCGCTGATCGCTCGTTCGGAGCAGGCCTGACAGGCGCGGTCGAACGTGGCGAGTTACGCGGCCCCGTTCGCCTCGAGGTCCGTGGGGCGGCAGGGCAGTCCTTCGGGGCATTCGCGTCGGCTTGGGTCGATCTCACCCTCGTCGGCCAGGCGAACGACTACGTGGCGAAGGGCCTGTCCGGCGGCCGTATCGTCGTCCGGCCCGAACCCGACCTGCCTGTCGCGAGCGTCGGTGAGGCGATCGCAGGCAATACCGTGCTGTACGGTGCGACCGGCGGCCGGTTGCACCTCGTCGGTCGCGCCGGGATGCGCTTCGCAGTCCGCAACAGCGGCGCGTCCGCCGTCGTCGAGGGGATCGGCGCCCACGGCTGCGAGTACATGACGGGCGGCGTGATCGTCGTCCTCGGTCCGATCGGAGTGAACTTCGGGGCAGGGATGACCGGCGGGCGGGCATACCTGTACGACCCGAGCGGCCGCCATGCGGCCGCGCTCAACGGCGAGAGCGTCGCCGCGATCCGGCTGTCGGAGGCGCTCCGCGTGCGACCCGACGGGATCGACCGGTTCGACGAACTGCATACCCTTCTCCAGGACCACGCCGAGGTGGGCTCGGCATTGGCTGATCGAGTCGTACTGTCCGAGTCGCTCGCGGCCGATACCTGGCTGGTCGAACCGGTCGCCGGTGTGTCAGTCCCGAGGCCCGGCGGATCCGATCCGGTGGTGGCAGCGACTGCCGGCGAGGCAGCCGTTCCCCGCGGCTCGAGAGCGATCGCCTGAGTCAGATGCCTCGCCGGCTGGCCGAGCGCTATCGAGGTTCGACGGCCGCCTGACCCTCGCCGCGGACCGCGGCCAGAGCGCGCTCTGCCTGGGCGATGTGGAACCGGTCGTGCCCGGCGGTCAGCCTGACCATCAGTCCGTACGACTCCGGGCCGCGCTCGTTGTGCCGGCCGATCCGCTCCAGGTCCGACGGGGCGCGCGTCGACAGCAGTCGCAGGTTGGCCGACCGCAGCACGTCGAAAAGGCCGATGAGGTCTTCCGGGTCGTCGCGCCCGTGACGCAAGCCGTCCACCCACAGGTCCTGGTCATAGCCGATGATCTGCGGCTCATCCTCGGCCAGGATCCAGCGGACCCTGGCGGCAGTGACGAGCTCGGAATCGGTCAGGTGGCCGATACACTCGATGACCGACCACTCCTTCGGCTCCGGCCGTGTCCGGAGGTCGTCGCCTGCCTCAGCGACAAGCGCACGGAGGCGCGCGACGGTCGCGGCCTGGACGGTGGCCGCATCCTCTCCGCCCAGGTACCCGAGCAACATCTGGCGATAGCCCTCGGGCGACTGGATCGGATCCGTCGCGACATCGGTCATCCAGCGATGATGCCTGATGGCCGCGGGTTCGATACGTCCAGTGTCGCCGTCATGCTTGGGACCCGTCCTCGGTACCGACCTGCAACCAAGGGGCATCCCTGGTGGCGCCGAAACCCGTGCCTCGACGCGCCTACGCTCCGCGACATGATGGGGAAGCGTCTCCCTGGGATGGCCGAGCGCGCCTCCGGGCCCCCGACGAGCGAGGAGGTGACCGCGATGTTCCACCCGTCCACGTCCGATGGCCATGGACCCCTCGCCGTCCGTGATGGGACCAGCGCGCCCGTGACCTGTGCGTCGTGCGGATGTCGACTCGCGCAGGCCGGTGAGGCGTGGTTCCACTTCAACCCGATCGGCGGGCGCGACGCCCGGGGTTGCCGGGTCGCCTGTGCCGATGCTGCGCACGATTCGACCGGCCGCGCGGTCTCGATCGCCGTCTAGCGATCCTCCCACCTCTCGGCGGAGCCCTACGGGCCGGCCGGAGCCTCCTCGTCCACGACGATCCGGTAGCCCACGCCGCGAACCGCGACGACATGGGGGCCGCCGGCCTCCTCGACCTTCGAGCGCAGGCGCGCGAGGTGCGGCTTGAGCCACAACAGGTCGGGATCGGTCTCGGCGGGCCAACCGGCTCGGGCGAGTTGGAGGTGCGGCACGATGTCGCCCCGCGCTCGGACGAGCGCCTCGAGCAGCCGGAACTCGGTCGGCGTCAGCGCGAGTGCCCGGTCCCCCACGCGTGCCTCGTGCCGGCCAGGTTCAAGGACCAGCGGGCCGGCCTCCAACGGGCCAGCGGGCGCGCCGGCCGCCGCTCCGGGTCGGTCGACGCGTCGCATGATCGCCGCGATCCGTGCCAGCAACTCGGCTTTGCCGAACGGCTTCGTCAGGTAATCGTCGGCGCCGATCCCCAGCGCACGCACCTTCGCGGCCTCGCCGCTCTCGCCGGACACCACGAGGATCGGTGCCTGGCCGACGGCTCGCATCTGTCCGGCGACCGAGAACCCGTCCGGTCCGGGCATCGCAAGGTCGAGCAGGACGAGGTCGGGATGCTCGTCGCGGAAGCGCTTCACCGCCGTCAATCCGTCGTAGGCGGTGATGACCTGGTGACCCTCCGTGCCGACGAGCGCCGTGATCGCGCCGACCATCGCCGGATCGTCGTCGACGACCAGGATGCGCAGTGGTCGGGTGGCCATCGTCGGGCGTGCCTAGATCGCGGCCGTCGCCGGCACGGCGACGACGAACCGGGCCCCGTGCGGCTTGGCCGGCTCGCACCAGAGATGGCAGCCCATCGATTCGCCGAGACGCTTCGCGGCGTACAGCCCGATGCCGGAGCCACGAGCGGTGTGGGTATCCCGGCGCGCGTACGGCTCGAAGATCCGCTCGCGCCATTCGTCGGGGATGCCCGGTCCCTCGTCGGTGACGCCGAGATGGACGACGCCTTCGACGAGCGCCCAGTCGATCCTGATCATCGTCTCCGACGGGGCGTACTTCACGGCGTTCTCAACAAGGTGCTCGACGATCTGGCGGAGGCGCGACGCATCGGTCAGGGCGTTGAGCCGCGACGTCCCGGCAGCGACGACCCGATGCCGACCGAGCAGCGGCTTCAGCGACTGCAGCACCTCACCGACCAGCGCCTCGACGTCGACTGGCTCGACCGCCGCAGCGTCCTCGGGCACCACCCGGACGGACGCCAGGATCGAATCGACGAGGCGGTCGAGCCGCTCGATCTGCCCGAGTGCAGCGTCGTGCCACGCGGCCCTCGTCCGTCGGCGTTCGATGTCGCGCGACTCGCGGCCCTCGAGATCGGGTTCCTCCGCGAGGAGATCGGCGTAGGCACGAACGACGGCCAGCGGGGTGCGCAGCTCATGGGTGACGAGAGCGATCAGCTCGCTTCGCGCCTCGTCGATGGCCTTCAGCGCTTCGACCCGGGCCTCGGCCTCCGATTGCTGCCGGCCCTTCTCGACGATGCCGGCGAGGACGTCGCCGACGGCGCTCAGCTGTGCGACGTCCGATGCGGTGAAGTCCCGCCGACGCTCCGTCTGGACGTTGAGCACCCCGATCGTCTGGTCGTGCCACGTCAACGGCACGCTGAGCATGGATGCCACGAACCGCCGCTGGTCGATGCCGCGAACCCACAGGAAGCGTGGGTCCTCCTTCACGTCCGGGATGACGAGCGGGAGCTGAGTCTGTGCCACCGACCCGGTCACGCCCTCACCGAAGGGGACGCGTGCCCGGCCGATCTGGAACCGGTCGAGACCGTTCGTCGCGGCAAGCGTCAGGTACGCTCCATCCCGGTCGAGGAGGTACAGCGAGGAGACATCGGCATGGAGGGGGTCACGCGTCCCGTCGACGACCGTCTC
Organism: Candidatus Limnocylindrales bacterium; assembly: GCA_035463515.1. GTDB lineage: Bacteria > Chloroflexota > Limnocylindria > Limnocylindrales > CSP1-4 > SPCO01. The sequence continues at coordinate 568 of DATHTG010000335.1, read as the reverse complement.
CAACAGCTCGTCCCACGTTCGAGCGGTCGTCGCGAGACGGGCCACCTGGTGGATGAACCGCAGTTGGTCGAGCTGGTCGGTCTCGCGGCGCGTGCCACCGACGACGGGACCACCCTCCGGTGTCCGGCGACGTCGGTCCTGCACGCTCGCGGGCTGCTGCACCACGCCCATCACCTTACAAGGGTAGGAACCCGGCCAACGCCGGAAGGTTGCGGGCCGGTCTCACGTTGGTTGCGGTACCGTCGGTCTGCAGCCGCGTTCCAGGCTGCCACGGCATGACCGCCACCGGCGGTCGGGCACGCTCCGCCAAGGCGGCAGAGCCTGCCGGCATCGGGTCGGCGCGAGCGCGTGATCCGCTCGCTCTCGAAGTCCGCCTGCTCGGCTCGCTGCTCGGTCAGGTCATCACGGAGCAGGCCGGCGAGCTGATCTATGACCTCGTCGAGCGCCTGCGCGTCGCCGCGATCGCGTTCCGGAACGACGAACAGCCCGAGGTCCGGGCGCGTCTCGAGGCGGAGCTGGATGCGCTCGAGCTCGAGGACGCCGAGGCTGTCATCACGGCCTTCTCGCT
>DATHTG010000334.1:0-1862 GCA_035463515.1 Candidatus Limnocylindrales bacterium | reverse complement strand
CCAGTCGAACAGCATCCGGGTCGATTCGATCATCGCGTACGGGTTGGCGAGGCCCTTGCCGGCGATGTCCGGCGCCGATCCGTGCGTCGCCTGCGCCATCGCGATGTTGCCCTCGCCGATCGACAGCCCCGGAGCCATCCCGAGGCCGCCGACGAGCCCCGCGGCCTCGTCCGTGAGGATGTCGCCGAACATGTTGGTCGTGACCACGACGTCGAAGGTCTGCGGGTCGCGCACGAGCCGCATCGCGAAGGTATCGACGATGACGTCGTCGACCTCGACGTCGGGATAGTCCGCGGCGGCCTTCCGGCACTCCTCGACGAACATCCCGCAGCCGAGCTTGAACACCGTGTCCTTGTGGACCAGGGTCAGCTTCCTGCGTCGGTGCCGGGCGAGCTCCAGCGCGGCCCGGGCGACCCGCCGGCTGCCGACCCGCGTGATGACGCGGACCGAGATCGTCACGTCCTCGGTGGGGCGGAACTCGCCGCAGCCCGCGACGACGTTGCGGTCGGGCTGGAAGCCCTCGTTGTTCTCCCGCACGATGATGAGGTCGACGCCGTCGAACAGGCAGCCGATATCCGGATAGGAGCGTGTCGGGCGCACATTGGCGAAGAGGTTGAAATGCTTGCGGAGGATCGGGTGAGGATTGATCGCCGCCGGCACCTTCGGGTAGGCGCGGTGGCCGATCGGCCCGAGGATCCAGCCGTCCAGGGTCGCGAGGGTCTCGAGCGTGCTGTCCGGCAGGGTCGAGCCGTGGCTGTCGAGGGCCCGCCGTCCGATCGGCATGGGTCGCCAATCGATCGCGACGCCGTATCGCTCGGCTGCGGCCTTGGCGACCGCGACCGCCGCCGGCACGACCTCATGGCCGATATCGTCGCCTTCGAGGATCCCGATGGTCAGGGCGGATTCGCTCATTGATCTCGTTCCAGAGCTGGAGGGGGATGGGCTGCGGGCTCGCCACGCGGGCGAAGCCGGAGCCGCAGCGGGGCGCGGTCGTGGACGCCGGCGCTCACGGGCCGTCGATCCAGCGCGAGAGCCGGTCGAACAGGCCGTAGCTCGCCAGGATGGTGGTCGCGATCACGGCGATCCGGACGACGTGGAAGGCCGTCACGCTGACGGTGTCGAGATGCATGACCCGGGCGGTCAGGACCATTTCGGTCACCCCCGCGGGGGCGAGCGCGAGGAAGCTCGTCGCATAGGACAGCCCGGTCGCCGCCGACAGAACCGCTGCGCCGAGCGACGCGGCCAGGATCAGGAGCAGCGCGATGCCGAGCCCCGACGCCACGACGCGCGGCAGCCTGCCGAGGCGCGCGCGAGCGAAGCGGCAGCCGAGCGCGACGCCGAGCGCGACCTGGGCGACGACGAGCATCGGCCACGACACCGCGATCGCCACGCCGCCGGCCGAGGACAGCAGGGCCCCGACGAGAAGCGGGCCGAACAGCCAGGCATTCGGGAAGGCCGGCAGCCGGCGCAGCCCGACGGCCGCCAGGAGACCGAGCGCGAGCGCGCCGCCCACCAGGGCCGGGTGACCCGTCGCCATGGGGCTCCTGTCGCCGACGCCCCCGTCGCTCCCGAAGGCGAAGACCAGGATCGGCACGAGAGTGACCACGACGGCGACGCGGATGGCCTGCACGACCGTCACCGCATCCGGATCGCCGCCGCGCTCGCGGGCGACGATCGCCATCTCGGCCACCCCCGCAGCGGCGGTGGCGAAGAACGCGGTCTGTCGATCCACGCGACCCAGCGGCTTCAGCACGAGGGCGGCCATCGTCGTGACGGCGATCAGGTAGATCGTCGCGACGAACATCACCGGCAGGAGGGAGGCCGTGGCGGCGAGGACGTCGGGCGTGAACCGGACCCCGATG
>DATHTG010000333.1:0-8745 GCA_035463515.1 Candidatus Limnocylindrales bacterium | reverse complement strand
GGATGCCGGCCGGGTGGAGCGTGAACGACGAGATCCCGACCCCGCGCCGGCTCATGAAGTTGCCGGCGACGTAGTAGATGACCTCGTCGCTGTTGATGTTCGAGTGGTTGTACGGGGCCGGGATCGCCAGCGGGTGGTAGTCGAACTTCCGCGGGACGAATGAACACACGACGAAGTTGCGAGCCTGGAACGTCTGGTGGACGGGCGGTGGCTGATGGACACGCCCGGTGATCGGCTGGAAGTCGCCGATGTTGAACCGGAACGGCCACAGGTACCCGTCCCAGCCGACAACGTCGAACGGGTGGTGGCGGTAGTGATACGCGGTGATGCGGTCGGCGCTGCGAACGTGGATAGCGAACTCGCCCTCGTCGTCGCGCGGCTCGCCGAGCTCCGGGGCGTGGATGTCGCGCTGCGAATAGGGCGAGTGCTCGAGAAGCTGCCCGTAGTCGTTCCGGTACCGCTTCGGTGGTTCGATCTCGGACGGCGCCTCGAGGTACAGGATGCGCTGCGCCGAGCCGGCATCCGGGTCGAGCCGCCAGGTCGTCCCGATCGGCAGCACGAGGTAGTCGCCCGGGCCGTAGCGGAGCGGTCCGAAGATCGTGTCGCAGACCCCCGTCCCTTCGTGGACGAACAGCATCTCGTCGGCGATGCCGTTCCGGTAGTAGACGCCGTCCGGCATCGACCCGGTCGGTCGGACCACGCCGAACACGACGTCATTGTTGAAGTAGAGGGGGATCCGTCCGGTGACCACGTCGCCCTTAGGTTCGACGCCACCGGTCTTCGTCAGGCGATGACGATGGAGTCCGTCGTCGGCTGCCTCGAGCCTGACCGGACCGACCGGTTCGATCCTGTGTGTCCGTGTGGGTGGCGTCAGGTGGTAGAGCAGGGACGATCGGCCCGTGAAGCCCTCGACCCCGAACAGCTCCTCGGCGTAGAGCGAGCCGTCCGGCGCTCGATGCTGCGTGTGGCGGTGCTGGGGCACGCTGCCGCGCTGGACGTAGTACATCGGGCGACTGGCCTCCTCGATTCCGAGGTGGCCAGTCTACGGGCCGGCGAACGCGCGCTCAGCCGACATCGGGCCTGATCACGTCAGCGCGCAGGATCGACCAAAGCTCGACGTCCTGGTATCGGCCGCGGGAAAGGAACGCGCCGCGCATCAGGCCCTCCAGCTCGAACCCCGCCTTCTCGGCGACCCGGCGCGAGCCGAGGTTGTCTGGGTGGATCACGAGCCGGATCCGATTGAACGTCTTGTTCTCGAACAGGTAGCGGACGAGAAGCAGTACGGCCTCGGAGACGTAGCCTTTCCCGTCATCCGCACGGTCGAACAGGTGGTAGGACAGCTCCACCTCCGACAGGTAGCGCAGCGTCGGGAACCACTCGATCGATCCCACCATCCGATCGTCGTCAGCGGTTATGAGGAGCATCCCCTCGTCACGCGACCAAAATCCGTCCTCGGCGAACTGCTTTCGGAGCGCCGTCTGCGACATGACGCCCAACGGGAAGTACGAACCCCGGTTCGCGATATCGGTGTGATGCCGCCAGAACGCATCCAGATCCGATTCGCGGACGGGGCGCAACGTGACCCGATCACCCTTCAGCACGGTCTGGACAGTCTACGGGTCGGGTCAGGTGTCCCGAGTCCCGACCGCTGGCCCATCGGTCGCACGCGGGCCGGAGAGGTCCTCGTGAGCGTGGCTGCCGCCCAAACCGCCGCGTTGGCGATCGATGGCCTGGATCACCGCACGGTCGACATCACGGCTCGATCCGAGTCGCTCGAGGTGATCGTCCTTCGCACCGGATCGCCGACGATCGCCGCTGCCTAAGCTCCGTGACCGGCCGCCTAAAGGTCCGGGCCGCGCGTACGTCCGAAATAAAGGTCCGCGGCGCCGGAAGATCGGTCGCTCACTCGATGGCACGGCGAGCTGGCGCACCTACCGTGGTGGCATCAAAGCAAGCCACCATGAAGGAGCCACTGAGATGCTCGCCGACTTCGAATTCCGCTTCAGCCAGCATGACGAGACGATCCGCCGGGCCGAGTCGAAGGCTCGCCTTCTGGCCGAACTGACCGGGGACCGCGGCACGTCAGCCAACGACACCGATCGACCCCAGCGCCGACTCTCGACACTGCTCCGGCGCCTCGCCGGCACCGCTGCGACCGCCGCTTGATCGACGACCTCCCTCGTCGCTCGGCGGCGGTCGAGCCCTTCTTGGACTCCCGTACCATGGCGGCCGTGGCCACACGGGTCGCGAGCCCTGAATTCATCGGGCGTCGACGCGAGCTCGGATCGCTCATCGACGCCGTCGACCGCGGGACTGCTGGGGACGCCGTCGTCGCACTCGTCGGAGGGGACGCGGGCATCGGCAAGTCCCGACTCGTCGAGGAGGTCGCCGCCCATGCTCGCGGGCGTGGCTGCGTCGTCCTCTCGGGCGGGTGTGTGTCGCTCGGCAACGGCGAAGGACTGCCGTTCGCGCCGATCGTCGAAGCCCTCCGCCGACTTCCCGCACTGATCGCGGCGGGTGAGCTCGCCGGCATCACCGACATCGACGAGCTGCGGTCGGGCGAAACGACGGACCTCGGCCGACTCCTCCCCGAGCTCGGAACCACAGGTGGCGCGGAGCCTGACGTCTTCGACCGGCCCGCGTGGGTCCAGGCCCGCATCTTCGAGGGCCTGCTCGCGCTCATGCGCGCCATCGGCGAGCGTGTCCCCGTCGTCCTCGTGGTCGAGGACTTGCACTGGTCGGACAGCTCGACACGCGACGTCCTGTCATTCCTTGCCCGCAACGCTCGTACGGAGCGTCTTGCGGTCGTCGGCACATACCGGACCGATGAGCTGAACCGTCGCCACCCACTCCGACCCTGGCTATCCGAGATGGAACGCTTGTCGCGTGTGGTGCGTATCGAGATCGGCCGGTTCGGTCGCGCGGAGCTCGACGGACAGATCACGGCGATCCTCGGGCATCGGCCGACCGTCGCCCTGCTCGAGGCGATCGAACGCCGCGCAGAGGGCAATCCGTTCTTCGTCGAGGAGTTGCTCGCATCTGGTGCCGGGACGCACGGAGACGTCCTCCCGCCGACCCTCCGCGACGTCCTGATGACGCGCGTCACCGCCCTCTCCGAGGACGCCCAGCGGGTCCTTGGTGTCGCGGCCGTCGCCGGCCGCACCGTCGAGGCTGACCTTCTGGCCGACATCGCTGGCGCCGCTGAGTCCGACCTCGAAGGACCGCTTCGCGAAGCGCTGGCGGCGCAGATCCTGACGATCGACCAGCAAAGTCGGCCCGACGCGTACCGGTTCCGCCATGCGCTGCTCGCCGAGGCGGTCTATGACGACCTCCTGCCCAGCGAACGACGTCGGCTACATGCGGCCTATGCCACGGCGCTCGACGCGCGACCGGTGGCGCCCGGAGCAGAGGGCGTGAGCCACCTCGCCGCGCTCGCGCACCACGCGACAGCCGCACACGAGCCCGTGCGCGCGCTTCGCGCGTGGGTCGGCGCAGCACGAGCCGCCTCCGCGTCCCACGCGTTTGCCGAGGCCGAGACCGCCTACGAGCGCGCTATCGAGCTGTGGGACGCGGTGCCTGCCGACGACCGGCCGGCGGACACGGACGCCGCCGCCTTGTACCACGAGGGCGCGCTGGCGGCGATGGTGAGCGGCCACAACGAGCGCTCGGTCGCGCTGGCGCGCGCCGCGGTCGATCGGCTCGATCCGGAGCGCGACCTCGAGCGTTGGGCAGCGGCCAACCAGCGCCTGGCCCGTGCGGCATGGATCTTTGGCGGGCTGGACGAGGCACTCGACCGACTCGGCAGGACGGCGACGGTGCTCGGCAAGACGGGACCATCGGCGATGCGCGCTCGAGTGCTCGCAGCGATCGCCGGCGCCCATATGCTCCAGGGAGATCACGCCAAGGCCATCGCGACAGCGACGACCGCCATCAGTGAAGCTCGGTCGACCGGGGCGCGGCTGGCGGAAGGGCACGCCCTGAACACCCTCGGTACGAGCACCGCGATGATCGGGGGTTGCGCGGAGGGACTGCCCGTCCTGCGCGAAGGATTCGCGATCGCCCGCGACTCGAACGACGTCGACGACATCGGTCGCGGGTTCGCCAATCTCAGCTCGACGTTGCTGATCTGTGGCGAGCGGCAAGACAGCTTCGACGTGGCGGTCGAGGGCATCGCCTGGGCCCGAAGCGTCGGGGCGTCGGGCGGGTACGGACGGTTCATCGCGACGAACGCCGTCGATGCTGCGATCCAGCTCGGTCGCTGGGACGAGGCGCAGGCCATCATCGATGAGGTCCTCGTCGGCCACCCCGAAGGCGCCAACCGGATCTCGATGGTAAGCGTCGTGGGTCCCTTCTACGCCCATCGCGGACGGCTCGATGAGGCTGGACGACTCCTTGACGAGGGCCGCGCGTTGGTCGACCCGCTCACGGAGGCACAGTTCACGGGGCAGATGTTCGTCGGGCTCGTCGAACTGGCGCTGGTCACCAGCCGGATCGACGACGCGATCTCGCTCGCCGATGAGGGCATCGAGCGGGTCGGTCGCACGAGCGACCGCTACTACCAGACCGAGCTCCGGAGTCTCGCGGCCCGGGCACATGCCGATCGCGCGGAACTCGCCCGGGCGTCTCGTGACCCGGCTGCAGCCGACGCGTCCGCGGGGCTCGCCGCCAGTCATCGAGACGCGTTGCGGGGCTGGCTGACCGAGATGGACGGGCACGCATACGGCGGCGTCCTGGCGAGCGATGCGGCGATCGCCACGGGCGAGGCTGCACGCGCCGACGGCGCCCCGGATCCCGAGGTGTGGCGTGCCGCCGTGGCGATGGCCGATCGGTCGGGGAATGCGTGGCGCTGCGCGTATGCGCGATACCGACTCGCGGAAGCGTTGCTCACCGCGAGGGCATCACGCCGCGATGCGGCGCAGGCGCTCGCGGACGCATCTGCGAGCGCCGCCGCGCTCGGCGCGCGACCGCTCGTCGGCTGGATCGACGCGCTCGCCCGGCGTTCACGGATCGAGATCCCGTCGGCTGCCGACGAACAGCCTGCCCCGGCCGAGTCCATCGCGCCGCCGTCCGCCGACCACGGCTTGACGGCCCGCGAGCGAGAGGTGCTCGCGCTGCTCGTCGAAGGCCACACGAACAAGCGCATCGCGGAGCAGCTGTTCATCAGCGAGAGCACCGCGGGCGTCCACGTATCGAACATCCTCGGCAAGCTCCGCGTGGCGTCGCGGACCGAGGCGGCGACGGTCGCAGCTCGCCTCGGCCTGGTGGAGTAGGCCCTAGACGCCGACGCGTCCGCTGCGGCGCTGCATCAGCACGACGTCGCGCCAGCGGCCAGCCGCGTCGCGGCCCATCGCGCGCATGATCCCGACCCGCTCGAAGCCGCATCGCTCGTGCAGGGCGAGGCTGGCCTCGTTCTCCACCATCACCCCGGCGAGCAGCGTCCAGAAGCCGGCCGCTTCCGACGCTGGGACGAGTGCCTCCAACAGCGCCCGGCCGATGCCTTCGCCGCGTCGATCCTCCGCGACGTAGACGCTCTCCCACGCCACGCCGCTGTAGACGCGCCGGGCCGAGTAGGCCGTCAGCGCGACCCAGCCGACCGCCGGTCCGCCCGCGTCCGCCCGGGCGACCAGCCGGCAGTCGCGGCGGTGTGACCGGTCGAAGTGATCCCAGTCGGGCGCCTCGCGCTCCAGCGTCGCGTCGCCGGTCGCGATGCCGTCGGCGTAGATGCGGTGGACCGCCGGCCAGTCGGTCGGCTCCATCGGCTCGACGCGAACGGCGGCACGGCGGGGCACGTTCGCATCATCGCACCGGACCGTCCGCGGAAGAACGCGGTCAGGGCCGCGTCACCACCGGTGTCCGCAGCACGCCGAGTCGATCGACGCTGAGCACGACCTCGTCACCTGGCAGCAGATACCGCCCGAGCGTTTGATCCCGAACCTCCAGCAGACAGCCCGTCCCGACCGTCCCCGATCCGAGCAGTTCGCCGGGTCGTAACGTGACGTCGCTCGACGCCCGCGCGATGAGTGCCCCGAACCCGTGGACGATGTCCGACCAGTTCCCGCGCGACGTCTCGGTGCCGTTCACGGCCACCGTCATGGTCAGGTCGAAGCCGCTTCCCTTGCGCGTGTCCTCGATCTCGTCGGGGGTGACGAGCCACGGCCCGATCGAGCTCGCGAAATCCTTGCCCTTGTGCGGTCCGAGCCTGACAGCGGTCTCGTCGCGCTGCAGGTCCCGCGCCGACCAATCGTTGAAGATCGTGTATCCGCCGATCGCCTCCTCGCCACGTTCGGCCGAGAGGTCGCGCACCGGGGTGTCGATCAGCGCTGCGATCTCGATCTCGAAGTCGAGCTCCTCGGATCCCCGCGGCGCCCAGACCGGGTCGTCGGGGCCACGCACCTCCGACACGTTCGAGAAGTAGAAGATCGGCAGCCGGTACCACGCTTCGGGGATCTCGGCATCGCGACGCCGCCACATGATCCCGACGTGCTGCTCGAAGCCGTAGCCGTCCCGCATCGACAGCGGGGCGAGGACCGGAGGCCCGAACCGGAGGTCGGCCGCCGCAAGGACCGCGTCGTCATCGTCGGCTCGTGGCTCGAACCGGTCCAAGACGGCGCCGAAGGCCGCCACCCGGATCCCGCGGTGGAGCGCGTCATCGAGGGTCGCGATGGGCTGGCGGAAGAGCGCCGAGTCGTGCTCGAGCGTCGGCTCGCGGGCGATCGCTCGACGGCGGGCCACCTCCAGATCCACCCAGCGATCTCCCTCGAGACCGGCCACGAGGCGCCACGGCGCACCGGCCGGTGCGTGTTGATCCCGGACGTGCGCAAGTCTCACGCTGGTCGCCGGCCGACCGGACGCTCGCTCAGAACGGCTTGCCCTCCATGAGCCACACGAGCAGCGCGAGCCCGACCACGCCGATGACGAGCGTGGCCTCGGGTCGGAGCTTCGCCTTCGCGGCCGCGAGATCGTCATCGGACCCGGCGACCAGCGGTGCGCCCGACTTGTCCTTGCCGATCCCGAGCGCGACGCGGATCTCGCGCATCGGGTTCGCGGCGAGTGGCGTCATCGCGACCGTCACGATGACGATGACGGCGATCGCCGCCCACGGCCACACTCGGGAGAAGTGGCCGCCCATGATGGCCGCCCATATGCCGAGGAGGATCGCGACCAGCAGGCCGATGCCTGCCACGACGAGCGATGTCGCGGACAGGTCGACGAGCGTCCGCAGCTCGGTCCGGTCGGTCGCGGCCCGCACCCGGAAGATCGAGAACGCCGACACCCCGTGTGCCGCGAACGCCACGATGACCGCGAACACATGCGCGATGACGATCCATGCGTACAGGTCCATCTGACCACCCTCCACGATGCCGAGGGCCCCGCGACCCGCAAGGATGGTACCGGTGCCCGTGGGCTCGAAGGGTCAGTGGTGCGCGAACCGAAGCTGGATGGGTCCTTCCAATCGCAGCCGACCATCAGACTCGATCGCCCACCCTGTGACCGCGTCGAGCGCCGTCAGGTACTCGGCCTCCACCGCACTCGCCGGTCGCTCGCACGCCATCTTCGTCGTCGCGAGAGGACCGACGGAGAGCGTCGAGCCGTCGGTCGTGTACGTGCCCCTGAATGTGTTGCACGCGGCGAATCCGGAGACCGACCCGTCAGCCGTGAACTCGATCGTCGGCACGAGGTGGGCGAAGTCGGCCGTCCGGCCGAGCTCGACCAGATCCCACGCACCGACGATGCCGCCCGCGCCGCTCGCGGATGGCTCGGCACCCACCGGGCGCGCCACGATCTCGCTGACGCCTCCAAGATGCAGCTCGCCGCCGTCGTCGATGCTCCAGACCTGAGCGCCGCGAAGGGCGCCCATGAACGCCGTCTCCTGCACACCGATCGCCGCGTCCTGGCACAGCATCAACGTCGACGCGAGCTCGCCGATCTCGATGACGTCGCCGTCGAGGCGATAGGGACCGCCATACCCGTTGCAGCTGCCGCTGCCCTGGATCCGGCCGTCAACACCGAATGCCATCGTCGGCCGCGCCGCCGCGAGCGTGTCAGTCCCCCCGACCGACGTCACCGTCCAGGCCGTGCCCGCCAGGGCAGGAGCGCTCGGGGTCGGCGTCGGGGTTGACGCGCACCCCACGACGGCCAGCGCGACGAGTGAGCCGAGCGCCGCCCCTCGGATCGATGCCGCTAACACGACCGGCCAGACGGCCGGATACGCCCGCCCGGTTCCCGAGGCACCGTCTCGGTCAGCGCCTCGAGATCCGATAGATGAACCCAGCCTTGTCGTCCGATACGTACAGCGCCCCGTCCGCGCCTACCGCAAGGCCTGCGGGCCGACCGAGTGCCCCCAGCGCATCAGGCGGCAGGAACCCGGTCGCCAACGGCTCCGGGGAGCCTGCCGGCGCGCCGTCCCATGGCAGCCAGACGACCTCATACCCCGCCTTCTGTGAGCGATTCCAGGAGCCGTGGAACGCGATGACGAGGTGCTCCTCCCAGCCGACCAGGGCGAGCGGCGCCGAGTGCGCGGTGAACGTGACGACCGGCGGCGCGACCCCATCGCAGGCACCGGCCGCACCGAACTGTGGGTCCACGATCGAACCCGCGTGACAACGCGGCCAGCCGGCATCCGCGCCATCGATGACCTCGTACAACGTCTCCGGCGGGAGGTCGTCCCCGAGCATGTCGCGGCCCATGTTCGTCGCCCACGCACGCCCGGTCGCTGGGTCGACCCAGACGCCGACCGCGTTGCGG
>DATHTG010000332.1:0-4157 GCA_035463515.1 Candidatus Limnocylindrales bacterium | reverse complement strand
CCGACCGGAGCGCCGGGCCGTTCCGCCTCGGCGACGACTGGTGGCGGCGGGGCGTCGTCTATCAGATCTATCCCCGGTCGTTCGCCGACAGCGACGACGACGGCACGGGCGACCTGCCCGGGATCATCGAGCGCCTGCCGTATCTCGGCCCGGACGGTCTGGGCGTCGACGCCATCTGGCTGTCGCCGATCTATCCGTCGCCGGGCAAGGACATCGGCTACGACGTGAGTGACCACGCGGCCATCGACCCGCGCTTCGGCACCGAGGCCGACTTCGACCGGCTGGTCCGCGAGGCCCACCGCTCCGGGATCCGGGTCATCCTCGACCTGGTGATGAACCACACGAGCGACCAGCACGCGTGGTTCCAGGCCAGCCGCCTGTCGCGCGACAACGACTTCTCCGACTGGTACCTGTGGATGGATCCGCGCGGCTTCGAGGAGGACGGCACGCCGATCCCGCCGAACAACTGGCTGTCGTGGTTCGGCGGCTCCGCGTGGCAGTGGGACGAGCCGCGGCAGCAGTTCTATATGCATACCTTCCTCGTCCAGCAGCCCGAGCTGAACTGGCGCAATCCGGCCGTCGAGGAAGCCCAGTTCAAGATGGTCCGTGGCTGGCTCGATCGCGGTGTCGACGGCTTCCGGCTCGACGTCTTCAACGCGTTCCTCAAGCACCCGGAGCTCCTCGCGAACCCCGAGATCGAGGGTGCGACGCTGTGGGCCCGCCAGCAGCATCTGTACGATCGCGATCAGCCCGATTTCCCGGACCTGATCTCTCGGTTCCGTTCGATCGTCGACGAGATGCCGGGCCGCATGTCGGTCGGCGAGCTGTTCGCCAGCGAGGCCGAACGGGCCGTCGCGCTCACAACCGAGCGGCACATGGTCTTCGACTGGGCACTCCTGCAGGCGCCATGGTCGGCGGAGGCGTACGCGGACGCTATCTGGCTCCGCGAGACGATGTTCGGCCACGACCGCTGGCTGGCGAACGTGCTGTCGAATCACGACCAGTCGCGCCACGCATCGCGGCTGGCGGCGTCGGTGGATATCGCGGACACGGACGCGATCGCCCGCGCCGCGGCCGTCATCCTGCTGACGATCCGCGGGACCCCGTACCTCTATTACGGCGAGGAGATCGGGCTCCAGGACGTGGCCGTGCCAGTCGACGAGATCATCGACCCGCCTGCGCGACGGGCGCTGACGGACCCCGATTTCGAATGGTGGAACCGCGATCAGTGCCGCTCCCCGATGCCGTGGTCGGCAGGTCCGGGGCACGGGTTCACCACGGGCCGCCCCTGGCTGCGATTCGGCGCTGACGCGGATGCTCGCAACGTCGAGGCGCAGGAGGGTGATCCAGGTTCGGTCCTCAGCACGTACCGGCGGCTGATCGGTCTCCGCCGGTCGTCGCAGGCGCTACGGACCGGCACGCTCAGGCTCGCATCGGTCGGTACGCCGGACGTGATCGCCTGGCATCGGGAGGCTCCCGGAGAGCACCTGCTCGTCGTCGTGAACTTCGCCGACGCGTCGCGCGACGTCACGCTGCCGAGCGACGACGAGGGCGGCGGCTCGCGGTTCGAGCCCGTCGCCGGCTCGTACCCGCTCCCGAGCGGTCCCGGTGCCGGGAACGCGCTGGCGCTGCGCCCGCTCGAAGCGGTCATCTTCCGCGTCGGCTGAGGCGCCGCACGAGCGCTGCTACGATGGCGGCCGCATGGCGCTCGACTTGACCGGGGAGGTTCCCACGTGCCGCTCGATTTCCTGAAGCGAAGGAACGACCCCGAGCCCGAATCCTCGCATCCTGCCGCTCCGGCAGCGACCGGGTCGGTGATGCTGCCGGAGGAGGTCGTCGCCCAGGATTTCCAGCTCAAGCTGTATTACGCGGGCAAGACCAGCGAGGGCGTCCGGATGAAGGCCGGCCCGCAGGCGATGGCCGAGCTTCCGTCGATGCTGATCGGACTCGCCAAGTCCGACATCGAGGTCGTCGAGCCGCTGCCCATCGAATTCAGCCAGGCGACACCGACGATCGCCCGGCCGTCCGAGGCGATGCAGTGGCTCAACGCGCATCACATCCACTCGCCGATCACGCGGCACGCGCTCGTCGTCCTCGAGTCGATCGACGCGGTCGATCTGGCGTTCGACACGTTCGTGTGCTCGATGCTCGACGGCGAGACCGACACGAGCGGATACCCGGAGTACAACGCGGTCGTCGGTGGCGTCGCGGCGCACTGGGACGAGGCGACCGGTGACATGATCTGCCGGGCCGTCGTGGGCTGGGGTGGCCGCGGTGTCCGCGGGGACACGGACCGGATCGGCAACAAGCTCCTCGCCGGGATCCTGACGAACATCCTGGCGAACCAGCATGCCGTGGGCCTGACGGCCATCGAGCGACCCGTGCCGGCCGCCGGACGTGGCGGGCTCGTCTGCGCTCACTGCGGGTTCGCATCGGCGCACGAGCGGGCGTTCTACTGCCCCAAGTGCGGCATGCGCCTACTGCGCGGCTGACCCCTCCATACATCGTGCCGCTCTACGACTACGACTGTGCCGCATGCGGCCGGCGATTCGAGGTCATCCACGGGCTGAACGATCCGTCGCCCCAGCAGTGTCCCCTGTGTGGCTCGGGCCCGGTGCGCAAGGCATTCGCGGCCCCGGCGGTCCATTTCAAGGGGTCGGGCTGGGCCAAGAAGGAGCGACGCGCTGCGGTCAAGAGCGCCGCGTCGTCGACGAAGGACGGCGAGAAGGGCGCCGATGGCGACGCTTCGTCGAAGACGCCCGAGAAGCCATCGACCTCGACCAGCGAGTCGGGCACGACGTCGGGCTCCGCGTCGAGTCCGGCGTCGACCTCATCCACCTCGAGCGACTGACCCGGACGCCGGATGGAGCTCCCGGCGGTCATCACGCAGGTCCTCGACCGCCCCTCGGTCGTCATAGCCGGCAAGGTCCTCGACGTCTACGGGCGGGCCCCTGGCACGCTGCTCGCCAACGGCCTCGCGTTCACCGCCCTGTTCTCGATCGTCCCGATCGCGCTCGTCACGCTCGGTGTCGCCGGACTTCTCGTGAAGGATCCGGCCATCCAGCAACAGCTCGCGGATGCGCTCGGGAGCGTCGTCCCGCCGTTGCGTGACCTGATCCAGGAAGCCCTGGTCGCGATGAGCCAGGGCGCAGCCGTCAGCTCGATCGTCGGTATCGGAGGACTGATCTGGACGGTGAGCCAGTTCTACGTCACCCTGGACGTGGCGTTCTCCCGGATCTTCACCAACGAGCCCGAGCGTGACGTGCTGCGACGCACCGCGCGCGGCTTCATCTGGGTCGTCGGCCTGGTGGGCGTCGTCATCGCGCTGATCGTGGCGGGCTCGCTCGCTGCGGCGGCCGAGGCGCTGCTGCCGACGACCTCGACCGCATTGACGGCGTTCGGCAGGGTCGTGTCGACGCCTCCGGTCGTCGTCCTGATCACGATCGTCGTGGTGCTCGTCGTGTACCGCGTCGTGCCGCCGCAGACGCCGTCACTTCGCGCGGCGATCCCGCCGGCGATCGTGGCCGGGGCGGCCATCTTCGTGCTCGCGCAGCTGTTCCTGTTCGCCGCGGAACGGATCGTCGGCGTCGCCGCGCTGACCGGGCCTCTGGCGACCGCGTTCATCGCGCTCGCGTGGCTGTCGTTCTCGTACCAGGCGTAGCTGTACGGGGCGGCGTGGGTGAGCGTCCGCGAGGGCGCGCCGCCGGCGAGAAGCGCCGGCTAGGTCGTGCTTCGGTCACCGGGTGATCCGCCGGGCCGACGAGCAGGTCGTCCGCGGCGTTCAGTGGTTGATCGCGTCACCGGGTGATCGACCTCGCGAACGAGAAGTCGGTATCCGACGTCCAGCGGTCGTCTAGGTCACCGGGTGATCGACCCTCCGAACGGCGCGCCCCTATCCGAGGTTCGGTGGCCGCCTGGGTCACGTCGTGACCCGGCGGCGGCCCGGGGGTCGCGTCAGGCCTGGGGCGTGCCGCAACGGCGGCAGAACCGCGCATTCGCCGACAGTGACAACCCGCAGCTGACACACGGCTGGACACCGCCGGCGGCCTTCGCGGCCGGCGCGACTTTCGCCACCTCTTGTGCCGACGCGGCCCAGAGTGCCTCGATCCCGCCCGTCGCGGCAGCAGGCCGGCCCAGGAACGGCAGTCCGGCGTCGG
>DATHTG010000331.1:0-6258 GCA_035463515.1 Candidatus Limnocylindrales bacterium | reverse complement strand
GGCAGGCTGGCCTGTCTTGCTGCCGATGGCCTCACTCGACCACCTCCGTGTGGTCGGGACGGACCGGATGCCGCCCGACGTGATCGACGAGATCGCGGGCTATGTGCCGTCGCGCATCGTCGAGGTCGGCGACCCGGGCGTGACGATGGATGTCGAGACGCCGTTCGGCGACCTCCCGCCCTACGAGGGCCCACCAGAACCTCCGGGGGGTCATACCCACGAGTGGGGTGATGGCGTCACCGAGGCCGGCGTCGATGAGGACGTGCCGGGCGAGGGCCGCGGCCTGGCGCCGTATCCGCAGGCCGCCGACGAGACCGCCGTCGACCCCGGCTGACCTCCGTCAGGCCGCAAAGGACAGCGGCAGGACGAGCGGCACGAAGTAGCTCGCGAAGATGACGCCGGTCACGATCGTCGCCCGCCGGCGATCGTCGGTCGAGGCGCCCGGCATGACGTCCGGACCGTGCGGTCGCGTCAGCACGAGGAGCGCACCCAACCCTTCGAGCGGCACCGTGGTCTGAGCCTGCGTGAGCGCGATGAGCAACCGCGCGACGCCGATCGCGATGAGGACGGCGCACACCGGGACGATCGCGTGGAGTGCCCACGGCGACCAGCCGCCGAGACCGCGGATCAGGCTGATCAGCGCGATCAAGGTCGCCGCCACGTTCAGGCCGACGATCACGACGAGCGGCCAAACGGCCGCGAAGCGCGCCGGGTCGACGCCGACACCGACCGGTACGAGGACGATCCCGACGGCGGCCACCAGCGCGAGGAGCGCGAAGAGGAACCGAGCCCACCGCCGGAACTGGTCGAGCGCTGCGGGATCGCCGCCGGCGGCCCTGGTCGCGTCGCCGGTCACCGATCGCAGGAGGCCCGGCCCGACTCCACGGTCGCCGAGATCACGATGACGCCACTGATCGGCGCGAAGAGCACGCTCCCCCACGAGCGGTGCTGGGCGAGTGGATCCGCCGGCGCATGGGTCGTCGAGACGTCCATCGACCGTGAGCCTAGTCGGTCGCTATCGCGGTCTCGTCGCGTCCGGAGCGGAGCGCGTCGCGAAGTCGGGCGATCGGGACGGTCGCGACGGCGATCCCACCGATGACCAGTGCCACGCCCGCGAGTTGCGCGGGCGACGGGCGCTCGCCGAGCAGCACCATGCTCAGGCCGACCGTCGCGACCGGCTGGGTGAGCAGGATGAGCGAGGTGACGATGGCCGGCAACCGCGGCAACGAGATCGAGATGAACAGGTATCCGAGCGACTGCGAGGTGAGCCCGAGCAGCGCGAGCCAGCCGAGGCTCGCGAGGGCCGGCGTCGGGTCGAGGTCGCCGATGATGACGCCCGCTGCGGCGGCCACGGCAGCGGTCGCGACGGTCGCGATCGCCACGGGTCCGGCCGGGCGGCGCGGATCGCGCCCGCCGCGTCGGATCACCAGCAGGTAGCCGGAGTAGCAGAGCGCGGTGGCGATGCCGAGGATGGCGCCGAGGGCCGGATCGCTGCCGTATGCGCCCGCACCGACCACACCGCTGATGAGCACGACCCCGGCCAGCACGATCGGCACGGCGACGAGTGTGGATCGCGACGGCCGCTCCCCGAAGACCAGCCACGCGACGACGCCGACGACGAGGACCTGCAGGTTGCCGAGGACGGTCGCAAGCCCTGCTCCCACGTACTCGATCGCGTGGTGCCAGAACGTGAGGTCACCCGCGAAGAACACGCCGGCGATCAGCGCGAGCGCCACGGAGCGGCGCGGCAACGGCCCGAATCGGCGTCGCTCGGCCCAGGCGACGAGGCCGAGGAGCGGCAGACCGAACAGCGCCCGGTACACCGTGCCCGTGGACGGCGTCACCTCCGCCCACAGGTAGAAGATCCCGGAGAACGCGATGCACATCGCGCCGGCGAGCGCCGCCAGCCGCGGCCGGCGCGCGATCGCGTCGAGCGGTCCGATCCCGAGCCCGGTCTCCTCGCTCAGTGTCGGCGCCTCGGGGCGGTCACGACTCCTGCGTCTTCGGCGTCCCGCCGATGAAGCGCAGGCCGAGCTCCTCGAACTGCGCCGGTTCGGGCGGCGACGGCGCCTCGAGCATCGGGTCACTGCCCGACTGGGTCTTGGGGAACGCCATCACTTCACGGATGTTCGTCTGGCTCGCGAGCAGTGCCGCCCAGCGGTCGATGCCGAGCGCGATCCCGCCGTGCGGCGGCGCGCCGTACTCGAACGCCTCGAGGACCGCCCCGAACTTGTCGCGCATGCCATCGAGCGTCTGGCCCTGGAGCAGGAAGCTCCGCTCGAGCAGGTCGCGGCGATGGATCCGGACGGACCCGCCGCCCAGCTCCCAACCGTTGAGCACCAGGTCGTACTGCAGCGCGCGAGCGCGCCCGGCTGGGTCCTCGGGAGACGGTGTCGCCGGATCCCCGGATGCGGTCGTGAGCAGCGACTCGTCCTCGGGCAGGACACCACTGAACGGGTTATGGGTGGCATCCCAACGTCCGTTCTCCTCGTCCCAGGTGTACATCGGGAAGCGGTTCACCCAGGCGTAGGCAAGTACGGTCGGGTCGGCGAGTCCGAGGCGCTCGCCGAGATCGGCGCGAAGCCGCCCGAGGACGTCGGCCACGACGTCCGCCGAATCAGCGACGATCAGGATGAGGTCGCCGTCCGCCGCTTCGGTCGCCTCGATGAAGGCGAGCTGGACGTCGTCAGACAGGAACTTGGCGGCGGGTCCACTCAGGCCTTCCGGTGAGGCCGACAGATGGACGAGCCCCTTCGCCCCGAAGCGCTTCGCCCGTTCGGTGAGCTCGTCGGTCTCGCGGCGGGTCGCCCCGCCGAGACCCGGCGCGACGATGGCCTTCACCCGCCCGCCCGAGGACAGCGCCTCGTCGAACACCCGGAACCCGGAGCCGTCGGCGAGGACCGGCGCAAGGTCGACGAGCTCCATCCCGAACCGGACATCGGGCTTGTCCGAACCGAACCGCTCCATGACGTCGTCGTAGGTGAACCGCGGGAACGGCGTCTCGAGGATCGGCCGGTCGGGCGTCGTGGCGCGGGATACCTCGATGACCATCGATTCGATGAAGGCCATCACGGCGTCCTCGTCGATGAAGCTCATCTCCAGGTCGAGCTGCGTGAACTCCGGCTGTCGGTCACCGCGCAGGTCCTCGTCGCGGTAGCAGCGGGCGATCTGGAAATAGCGGTCGACACCGGCGACCATCAGCAGCTGCTTGAGCTGCTGCGGGCTCTGCGGGAGGGCGTACACGCTGCCCGGCTGGAGTCGAGACGGGACGATGAAGTCACGCGCGCCCTCCGGGGTCGACTTGATGAGCGTCGGGGTCTCGACCTCGACGAAGCCGGCCTTGTGGTGCGCCTCGCGGATGGCCTGCACCATCCGGCTCCGGAGCAGCAGCCGGTCCGCCATCGGCTGGCGGCGGATGTCGAGGTAGCGGTACTTGAGCCGAAGGCTCTCGTCGACCGGTTTGTCCGGCTCGTTGATGTAGAACGGCGGGGTCTTCGACTCCGACAGGATCGTGATGTCGGTCGTTCGCAGCTCGATCTCGCCGGTCGGCATGCGCGGGTTTTCCGTCCCCGGCAGGCGCGGTGCGACCTCCCCCGCGACCGTCACGACGAACTCGTTCCGGACACGGCTGGCGATGTCGTGCGCCTCGGGCGCGTCGGTCTTGTCGATCACGACCTGGGTGATGCCGTGCCGGTCGCGGATATCGAGGAAGATCAGCTGGCCGTGATCACGCCGGCGATGCACCCAGCCGGCGAGCCGCGCGTCGGATCCCGCGTCGGACGCTCGCAGTTGGCCGGCGGTATGCGTTCGATAGGGCGTGGCGAGACCAGGGCTGGCATCGGTCATGGCCGGCGTATCGTACGAGAACCGCCTCGCCGAGGATTCAGTTCGATGCTGTCGGACCACCCCGCGTACGCCGCGATGCCGACCCAGGACCTCGATGGCTTGCGCCGGTCCTACGAGGACGTCCTCGGGTTCGTCCCGCGCGCTGCGAATCCCGCCGGCGTCTTCTACGACGCCGGGAACGGCACCTTCTTCGTGACCCGAAGCTCCGGCAAGGCCAGCGGCGATCAGACGCAGCTGGGGTTCCGCGTCGCGGGCATCGATGCGGAAGTGGCCGACCTCAAGCGACGAGGCGTCGCCTTCGAGGAGTACGAGTCGCTCAAGACGGTCGACGGGATCGCGACCATCCCTATCCGGCGCGCAGCGTGGTTCCGCGACCCCGACGGCAACCTGATCGCGATGCAGGAGTACGCCGCGGGCTGACGGTCACGCGGGCCGTGGCCCGTGGCGGAGGATCCACGCGACGACCATGGTCGCCGCGCCCACGATCGCGGCCACCGAGTTGGGCACGGCGATGAACGGGTTTCCGAGCGAGATGCCGTACCCGATCCAGAGCAGGAAGCCGAACTCGAGCACGGCGAGGTAGGCGATGGAGACGTCCGCGGACGATCGGCGCGCTGCCATACGGCGGATCTGGAGGAGGGGCGAGATCGCCATCAGCACACCCCATGCTGCGGCGACGGCTCCGAGCGTATCGGCCAAGGTCGGACGGTCCTTGTCGGTGCACGCTCGGACTGGCGGCCGCGTTCGCTGGTCTTGCCAGGAGGAGCGCAAGCGCGGCACCGGAACCGTAGCACGCGCCGGGCACCGAGCGCGGCCCTCGGTCAGCCGCCGTGATGGTGCGCGCCGTGCGCGCGCGCGACCTCCCGCGGCAGATCGTCGAGCGGGACGGTCTTCTGCGTTCCCGCCGGCAGGTCCTTCAGCTGGACTTCGCCGTTCGCGAGCTCGTCGCCGACGATGATCGCGAAGTGGGCCTGGTCCCGAGCCGCGGCCTCGAGCTGCTTGCCGAGCTTGCGCTGGCCGAGCTCCGCGCGGGCAGCGATCCCTTCGGCACGGAGCAGCGTGGCGATCCGCAACCGCTCGGCGGTGGCGGCCGGGTCCGCCCCGACGACGACGGCCGTCGGCGCGTCGTCGGCGTCCACCACGGTGTTGCTGCCCACGCGACCCGCCTGCTCGTCGAGCGCGAGCAGCAACCGGTCGAGGCCGATGCCGAACCCGATCCCGGGCGTCGGTCGGCCGCCGAGGAGTTCGACGAGGCCGTCGTAGCGCCCTCCCCCGCCCAGAGCCTGCTGCTGGCCCTCGCGGCCCTCGATGTAGAACTCGAACGCTGTCCGCGTGTAGTAATCGAGCCCGCGGACGAGGCCCGGCTCGATCCTGTACGTCACCCCGAGGGCGTCCAGGTGGGCACGAACGGCCTCGAAATGCGCGGCGCAGGCCTCGCACAGTCGGTCGGTGATGCGCGGCGCCGTGGCATTGATCGCCGCCATCGCCGGATCCTTCGAATCGGGCAGGCGAAGGACGTTCCGTTCGAGTCGATCGCGCTCCGTCGACGGCAAGGAGTCGATGTGCGCTCGGTAATACTCGGTCAGCTCCTGGACGAACGCTGGCCGACAGGCGCCGTCGCCGATCGAGTTGAGCAGCACCTGAACGCCCTCGACGCCAGCGTCCCGATAGAACCGCATCCCGAGCTCGATGATCTCGGCGTCCACGGCCGGGCCGGGATCGCCGATCGCCTCGACGTCGTACTGCCAGAACTGCCGGTACCGGCCCGCCTGCGGGCGGTCGTACCGGAACATCGGCCCGATCTCGAAGACCTTGACCGGCTGCGGCCAGGTCTGCATCCCGTGTTGGATATAGGCGCGCACGATGCCGGCGGTCGGCTCCGGCCGCAGCGCCCACGACTCGGATTCCTCGGTCCGCGGCGCGATCCGGAAGAGTTCCTTCTCGACGATATCGGTGACCTCGCCGACGCCCCGCTCGAAGACCCCCGCCTGCTCGAACATCGGCGTCTCGATCCGGCGGTACCCGTAGCGCGTGGCGAGGTCAGCGGCAGTCCGCTCGAGGCGCGTCCAGCGCGGCGTTTCGTCGGGCAGCAGGTCGCGCGTACCCCGG
Organism: Candidatus Limnocylindrales bacterium; assembly: GCA_035463515.1. Lineage (GTDB taxonomy): Bacteria > Chloroflexota > Limnocylindria > Limnocylindrales > CSP1-4 > SPCO01. Next base: position 303 of record DATHTG010000331.1, on the reverse strand, counting down.
GCGGCACGGAAGGCGGGCATCGGCCGAAGTCTAGCGGCGCGCCTCAGGCATCGACCGACGGTGCCAGCCGCAGGGCCGAGGCGACGAGACCCGCGGTATCCTCGAGGTGGGCCAGGGTCCGTGGATCGTGGGGTCGGCCATCCAGTCGGGGGCCGATGAGGATCGCGCGGAGCGGCCCGTGTCCCGCGATGGGCATCCGGACCACGGCTGCGACCGGCCACGCACCCGCCGTCGCGACGGGCCTATCCGCGTCGTCCACCACGGCCCCGCCGGTCGCCTGGAGCTCGCGCACGGCCTCGCGAA
>DATHTG010000330.1:0-3856 GCA_035463515.1 Candidatus Limnocylindrales bacterium | reverse complement strand
CACGATCCGCCTCTGACAGGTCCGCGCCACCCCGCTCCGAGGCGTACACGACCGTCGATTCGGCCACGGCGTGAAGCCGCGAGTTGAGGTCGTGGATCTCCTTGACGATCGTCGTCGGCTCGATCCCGCGCTCTCGGTTGTAGGCCTCCTGGATCGCGCGGCGGCGGTCGGTCTCGTCGATCGCGACCTGCATCGACTCGGTAATCGTGTCGGCGTACATGATCACCTCGCCGCCGATGTTCCGGGCAGCCCGGCCGATCATCTGGATGAGCGACCACGCGCTCCGCAGGAAGCCCTCCTTGTCGGCGTCGAGGATCGCGACCAGCGTGACCTCGGGCAGGTCGATTCCCTCGCGGAGCAGGTTGATCCCGACCAGCACGTCGTACACGCCCAGGCGCAGGTCGCGCAGGATCGCGACCCGTTCGAGCGTGTCGACCTCGCTGTGGAGGTACTGGACCTTGACCCCGAGCTCCTTGAGGTAATCGGCGAGGTCCTCGGCCATCTTCTTCGTGAGCGTCGTGACGAGGGCCCGCTCGCCGCGCTCAACCCGCTGGCGGATCTCCTCGAGGAGGTCGTCGATCTGGCCGGCCGTCGGGCGGACCCGGATGTGCGGGTCGACGACGCCGGTCGGCCGGATGAGCTGCTGCACGACCCGCTCGCTCCGTTCGAGCTCGTACGGGCCCGGCGTCGCGCTCATGTAGATCGCCTGGTGGACGCTCGTCTCGAACTCTTCGAACGTCAGCGGCCGGTTGTCGAGCGCCGACGGGAGCCGGAACCCGAAGTCGACGAGGATCTCCTTGCGGGTGCGGTCGTTCTTGTACATGCCGACGACCTGCGGGATCGTCATGTGCGACTCGTCCACGACGAGCAGCCAGTCGGGCGGGAAGTAGTCGAGCAGGGTCCACGGCCGGCTGCCGGCCTCGCGCCGCGACAGGTGGCGGCTGTAGTTCTCGATCCCAGTGCAGTAGCCGAGCTCGCGCATCATCTCGAGGTCGAACGTCGTGCGCTGCCGCAGCCGGGCGCCCTCGAGTGCCCGACCCTCCGCCTCGAGTTCGCCGACCCGTTCTTCCATCTCGATCTCGATGTCGCGGATCGCCTCCCGCAGTTTGTCCTGCGGCGTGACGTAGTGCGAGGCGGGGTAGACGTTCGCCTCCTTGCGCTCCGCCAGCAGCTCGCCGGTCAGCGGGTCGAGCTCGGTGATCCGCTCGACCTCGTCGCCGAAGAACTCGACCCGGACGAGGCGGTCCTCCGAGGCCGGCTGGAGCTCGAGCGTGTCTCCACGGACGCGGAAGCGAGCGCGCGACAGGGCCTGGTCGTTGCGCTGGTACTGGAGGTCGACGAGGTGGCGAAGGACGGCGTCGCGCCGGTACTTGCCACCGACCCGCAGCTTGAGCACGGTCGCGCCGTAGTCCACCGGTGCGCCGAGGCCGTAGATGCACGAGACGCTCGCGACGATGATCACGTCGCGCCGCTCGAACAGCGCGTGAGTCGCCGCGTGGCGGAGCCGATCGATCTCGTCGTTGCGGCTCGAGTCCTTCTCGATGTACGTGTCGCTCCGGGGCAGGTATGCCTCGGGCTGGTAGTAGTCGAAGTAGCTGACGAAGTACTCGACGGCGTTGTCCGGGAAGAACTCGCGGAACTCGGCGTACAGCTGCGCGGCGAGGGTCTTGTTGTGGGCAAGCACCAGCGTGGGCCGGTTCGCCTTCTGGATGACCGAGGCGAGCGTGAACGTCTTGCCAGTGCCCGTCGCGCCCAGGAGCGTCTGGTGGCGAAGGCCGCGGGTGACGCCGTCGGTCAGCTTCTCGATCGCGTCGGGCTGGTCGCCGGTCGGCTCGAACGGGGCGATGAGGTTGAAGTCGGGCACGGGACGAGGATACCGGCCGGGCCGCCAGAACGCGGCAGGATCCCCAGGGAGTGAGGCCGCGCGGCGGTCGGCCAGGCCACGCGTTTCGCGTGGCGCATGAAACTCGGTCGGGCACCGCTCCCAACGGCGTTTGTGTTTCACGTGGCGAACGAACTGGCGCTCGATGACCGTGCGACGGAGCCCGCCGTTCGTGCGGCGAACCAGCCGGCGACTCAGGTGGCTTTGACCGCCAGGTCTCGTTCGCGTGGCGAAACGAGTGCGCGGTAGAGTCCCAGGCAATCGTGCCCTGTGATGCTTCGGCCATGCCGGCACGACCCCGACGTCAGGACCTTGCGGCGGACCGAGCGCGCGTCATGCGGACGACCATCGGCCGCGAACTGCGCGAGGCGCGCCTCGACCGGGACCTCAGTCTCCGGTCGGTCGCGGCAACGACCGGGATCTCCGCGCCGGTCGGGAGCCGGATCGAGCGCGGCTTGGCGCCGAGCGTGACGTTCGAACAGGTCGCGCGGTTCAGTGCCGCGGTTGGCTTGGAGTTCTCGGCGCGGCTCTATCCGGGAGGGCAGCCACTTCGGGACCACGCGCAGGCCGCGCTGCTCGGCAGGCTGCGGGCTCGGCTCCACCCGTCGCTCGCGATGCCAACCGAAGTCCCGATGCCCATCCCCGGCGACCTGCGCGCGTTCGACGCCGTCATCCGGGGCCGGGACTGGGCACAGCCCGTCGAGGCCGAGACCCGCCCGCGCGACGCGCAGGCGCTCGACCGCCGGATCCAGCTCAAGCTCCGGGACGCCGGGTTCGAGGACGTCATCCTGCTGCTGCTCGACTCCGCCCACAACCGGCGGTTCGTGCGCGGGCTAGGGTCAGCCGTCGCCCGATTCGAGGTCGACGGTCACCTTGCCCTCGAACGGCTGGCCGCCGGGGTCTCCCCCGGCGGCAGCACGATCATCCTCCTGTAGCGGATGGGGCTCAGCGCACGGTCACCCGCAGGGTGCCGTACGGGTACGACTCCGGGAAGCCTCCGATCTGGACGTAATACGTCTCGCCGGCGACGGTGTCGAACGTGACCGATGCCTGCAACGAGCGTCCAATCGGCTCGAGGAGCACGTCGTCCACGCATGCGACCGGATCGTAGACGCCGCCGGACTCCGTGTAGACGGCGACGACGGTGTCGTAGTCACTCCCGGCCGTGTCGATCGTCACGGGCTCGCCGGTGCCGGTGACCGTGTACCAGACGGTGTTCCCGACGGGTACGACGACGAACTCGCCGGTCTCGAAATCGAACAGGACCGCGCACGGAATGACGACTTCGGCATCCGGGGATGCGCCCTTCGTGTTGATGGTCGTCCTCGATCCGACCGCCAGTGACTTGGCCCCGGACGGCAGATCGTTGGACGGCACCTTGCCACCGGGCTTCGGGCCCTTCGGGAACGTGTTGATCGTCTTGGTGGTCGAATCCTGGCCGACGCACCCGCCGAGGTCGAACTCGTATCCCCCTGGGAAGGTCAGGCTGCCCTCGATGTCGAGCAGGTCGCCGCTCACGATCCGCCGGAACGTCGCGTTCTGCTCCAGGTAGCGGAACTGCTCCGTGGCCGTGAACGAGATGCTCAGCTCTGCCTCGCCCTCGACGGATTCGAACGTCAGCGGGTCGTACAGGCCGAGCGTGCCCGACGCGGACCCGCCTGACTGGATCAGCTCACCGGTGGCGCCATACGCGACCGACCCGTCGGCGCTTTCGAACCCCGCGTCGACGAAGACGAGGTCGGAGTTCAAGTCGACGAAGAGGTAGCCCGTGTCGCCCGCGGTGTTCGATAGCTCGCAGAACACCGAACGATCGGCGAACCGCGCGGCGAAGGCCGTTGGGTTCGTCGAGAAGTAGGTCAGCGACGTCTCGTCCGCGAAGCACTGGCTCAGGTCGAACGTGAGTCCCGCGACCGAGAAGGTGCCGCTGATCGACATCGGCTGGCTGACCCCGCTGAACCGCTCCTGGCGGTTGCC
>DATHTG010000329.1:0-7954 GCA_035463515.1 Candidatus Limnocylindrales bacterium | reverse complement strand
AATGGCGCGTTCACCGATCCGCCCTTCGACCCGATCGTGGCTGTCGCACCTGGGGCCAGCGAGAACGTGCCGAGCGTGCTGATCCGCTCGACCCGCAGCAGGGGTTCGTGGTACGGGTCGGGGTCCGTGTTGCGATACCAGTTGGTGCTGCCGAGGTAGCGCAGTGCCTCGCGGACCTCGCTCGGTTTGGCCAGTGGCCGCGTCGACTTGTACAGCGCCGCCGCCCCCGTGACGTGCGGCGCAGCCATCGATGTCCCCGACGAGTAGCCGTACGACCCGCCGGACCTCGTCGACCAGATGCACTTGCCCGGCGCGATGAGGTCGACATCGGAGCCGTAGTTGCTGAAGTCGGCGAACGTGTCGTCGCGGTCGTAGGTGCCCCACGAGTAGCAGCGGTTACCGCCGGCGCCACCGGGCTTGCCGTCCGTGTCGGCAAGGGCCGACACCGTGATCACCTCGTTGTACGCGGCTGGAACGTAATTCGCGGCGCTCCTCCGCTCGTTGGCGGCCGCGGCCACGACCGTGATGCCTGCTGTATTCAGCCGGCAGATCGCGGCATGGAGGATGTCGCCGTTCACCGACCCGCACCGGGCGTCGTCCTTGCCGGTCTTCGCGACCGACATGTTCACGGCTTCGATGAGCGGCCGTGACGAATCGTTCGGGTCGCGCTGGGCCAGGATCCAGTCGAGCCCGCAGACGTACCAGGAGAGCAGGCCCGCACCGCTCGAGTTGAGGATCCGGACCGCCCAGAGCCGGACGCCCGGCGCCACGCCGACGACGCCCCACGTGTTGTCGCGTGCGCCGACCGTGCCCGCGACGTGCGTCCCGTGCCCGTTCTCGTCGTACCAGCGGGTCCGGTCGGACGTGCTGCAGTTGTAGCCGCCGGCGATGTTGAGGTCGGCGTGCGGTCCGATGCCCGTGTCGACGATCGCCACGTCGGCGTCGACTCGCTCATCGACGCCGTTGATCCGGGCGAGCGACGATGACCTGGCACCGACCCGCGATACGCCGGTCGGGATCGTCTGCGCGGTGACCTGGATCACCTCGTCGGGGACGATGGCAACGACCGTCGGGTCTGCCAGGAGCGCGGCCCGCTGCGCCTTATCCAAGTGGGCACTGAAGCCACGGAACGCGTGCTTGAACGACCGCTCGGCGACCGTGCCCTCGCGCGTCCGGTGCTTGCTCAGGACCTTGGCCGGATCGGTGTCACCGGCGAGCATCACTATGTAGCGACCCGTCGCGATCGGCCGGCCGGCAGAGTCGACCGACGGCGCGGCCGCCTTGGCCTTGGGACTCGGGCGCGGCGATCGCGGACCGGGTGTCGGCGCGGCGGCGGGGGCGGGCGTTGGGTCAGCCGTGGGCTGTGTGACCGAGACCGGAGTCGGTTCCGCCGACGGCTCGAGCGTCGGCTCCGGGGTCGTCGCGGGCTCCGGTGACGCCGGAGACGGATCGGCCGATGCCGGCGGACTCCAGGCGGCGACCGGCGACACGACGGGAAGCGAAACCAGGGCTGCCAGCGCGAGGGCGGCGATGCGGCGCATGGATCCTCCGGCTCGGTCGATCGACCGCCGTCATGACGCGGCGCTGAGTGCGACACATCATCCCGCAGCTGCCAACCCCCGCGCAGCGTCCGGTGGTCCCGGTCGGCCGTAGGTATCGCGTCCTAACCGCACCGTCCGACCGGTCCCGCGCGGCTCAGGTCCCGGCGGTCCGGATCTCCGCTTCGGCCTCGGCGACGCGTGCCAGGATCGAGGATCGCATCTCGTCGAGGCCGGTCGCGACCGTGCGGGTCGTGTTGGAGATCGACGTCAGCTGCGACTTGAGCTGACGGACGAGCTCCAGCTGTTCCCGCACGGCCGTCAACGCGGCACCGATCGCCGCCGCGTCCACCGTCACGTCGCGTTCCGCGAGCGAGGCCAGCGCGAGCAACCGAGCCAGCCGGATGGCGGCCTCGAGTGTCGCGGTCTCGGGCACCTCGGGGTCGATGACGCAGTACACGTCGCCACCGACCATCGCGAACGGCGCGACACCGGTCGGCGCATGGGCCGGCGTGAAGACGACGACCGCGACCGCTGCTCCGCGGTTTTCGCGCGCTTCGCGGAGCTCGTCGCGCATCGCGCGCATCGACATGGGGCGGTCCTTGGCCTCGATCACGACCCGCAGGTCGCAGCCACGCGCGATCGCCGTGTCGATCGTGAGGACGAAATCGCCCTTCTTCGAGCGCATGACGTTGCCGGCTTCGAGCGTCGTCCGGTCGAGCAAATCGCCGGACCCACGCGCGATGTCGCCGAGCAGATCGGCCAGCAGGTCCTCGAAGTCGATGCCCTTCGCCGCCGATCGTGCCCGCTCGACGCTCCGTGCCGCGGCGGCGGCCTCGATGGCCACGAGTCGCTCCTCGATGCCCTTGAAGCCCGCGGTGATCTCCTGGCGGAACTGATGCATCGGGGAGTTGAGGCGAGTCGGGTCGAGGAGAACTGCCAGCTTGGACGCGTCGCCATCGAAGTACCGCTCCAGCATCGTGCCGATGCGGCCGATCGCGCTGTCGCGCTTCTTCTCGTCGAACAGCTCATCGACCATCGAGCGCAACGCACCGCGATCGCCGAGGAACCGCTCGAGGGTGCGCGGCAGACGACCGTCACCGTCCGCGAAGTTGGCGCGCAGGGTCTGCTCGAGTGCCGTCGCCGCCCGTTCGTTGGCCTGCTCCGCCTGGCGCATCATCCGCTCGAACTCGGTGCGCACCGCATCGACGTTCACGGTCACCCCGGCGTCCTGGAGCGCGATCAGGCCGATGCGCAAGGCACGCTCGGCGATCGGCCCACGTTCGGCCGCCTCCCGCTCACCGAGGAATGCGGCGAGTGTCGGGTCCGAGATGGCCAGACGCTCGATGACGATCCGGTCGCCTTCGAGGCGGACCGTCGGGTGTAACGGGATGACGTGCGCTTCCATGGCCCGACCGTAGGACCCACCCGTGACATCTAGGCTGTCACGCCCGCACCCACGACCGTCGTAGGATGACCCCAGATGCGTTCGACCCGTCCCGCGCTCCTGCTCACGGTCGTGCTCGCGATGGGTCTGCTGGCCCCCTCGGCTGCGCTCGCGGCCGACCCGCCGCTCCCCGCCAGCGCGCAGGACGAGATCCTCGTCCGCTACCGGGCCGAGACGACACCTGCGCAGCGCGCAGCCATCGCCCGCGACCTCGATCTGTCGGTCGTCAGATCGAGCAAGAGCGGCCGCACCGCGGTGGTTCGCGGCAAGGGCGTGTCACCTGCGACCGTGCGTCGACTGCTCAAGAGCGATCCGCGCGTCGTGGCGATCGGCCAGAACCATCGCCGCGAGCTGGCGATCGACCCGGCCCAGGAACCCGATTTCCGCGATCAGTGGGGTCTCCACAACACGGGCCAGGCGATCGATGGGATCGACCTCGTATCCGGCACAAGCGACATCGATATCGACGGCCTCGAGGCGCTTCGCGTTCGTACCGGGAAACCCGAGATCGTCGTCGCGGTCATCGACGACGGCGTCGATCTCGACCATCCGGAGCTCGTCGATCGTGCGTGGACCAACCCCGGCGAAGCCGGCGCCCTCGCCACCAACGGCGTCGACGACGACGACAACGGACTGATCGACGACGTCCACGGCTGGGACTTCTGCCATGACGACGACTCCCTCCATGACCCGAACAAGGACGGCCATGGCACGCATGTGGCGGGCACGATCGCGGCGTCGCTCAACGCGAACGGCGTCGTCGGCGTCGCGCCCGGCATCAAGATCATGGCCCTCAAGTTCCTCGAGGAAGGCAACGAAGACTGCGGGACGGACGCGCAGGCGATCGACGCGATCGACTACGCGGCAAGCTTCGGCGTCCCGATCATCAATGCGTCGTGGGGCGGCACCGGTCAGAACGACGTCCTGGACCAGGCGATCCTCGATTCCCACGCCCTGTTCGTCGCGGCGTCCGGGAACGCCGGCCGCGACCTGGACGCCCCGAACGTTGCCTTCTACCCGGCCGAGTCGGCTGCACCGAACGTCCTGACGGTGGGCGCGATCGATCAGAACGGCGACCTCGCCGAGTTCACGAACTACGGCGCGACCGCGGTCGACCTCGTCGCTCCCGGCACGAACATCCTCTCCACGTATCCCCAGGTGAGCGGCTGCAGCGCGCCCTGCTACGCGTGGATGGCCGGCACGTCGATGGCGGCCCCTCACGTGACGGGGACGGCGGCACTCGTGTTGAGCGGCCCCAGCCTTATGAGCACCGCCGCTCTCCGCGCGCATCTCCTGGCGCGCGCGGTACCACTCGCGCAGGCGAGCTGCTACTCCGTGACCGGGCGGATCGTGAACGCGTATCGGGCCGTCACGTCAGCTGGTCCCACGGCGATGCCACCCTGCACGTTCCGTTTCGACACCGGCTCGATCATCGGCAGCGGCATCAGCACGACTGTCTCGTGGCCGGCGGCGACGAACCCGACGACCGGGATGAAGTATGTCGTCTGGCGGCGTCGCGACGGATCGTCCTGGAGCACGATCGCGACCCAATCGGGGCGTGCGGTCCGGCAGACGCTGGCGTTCGGGACGGCATACAAGTTCGCGACGCGGACCCGAACGGCGGGCGGCTTGCTCGGGCCGATCGCCTACGGGCAGTACGTCGAACCGACGCTGTACCAGGAGTCGACGAGCGCCGCGCGGTACTCGGGTCGATGGCTCACCTCGAGCTCGAGCACGTACAGCGGCGGCAAGGTACGGATGTCCACCCAGAGCGGCGCGTACGTGGAGTTCCGTCGCTCGGCGATGACCATCGCCGTCGTGGGCCGCCGCGGACCGTCGAGTGGCAAGGCACGCATCTACGTCGACGGCGTCCTGACCGCGACGATCGACCTGTATCGCTCGTCCATCCGGTCACGGACCGTGCTGTTCAGCAAGTCGTGGACGACCGTGGCGCCGCATACGATCCGGGTCGTCGTCCTCGGAACGGCGGGACGCTCTCGCGTCGACATCGACGGGTTCGCGATCCTGCGCTAGGGCGGTACCAGCCTCGGCCGGAGCCGCGGAACGGGGAACTGCCTCAGGACCCTCGGTAGGTCATCATCGAGTACGGGGCCAGAAGCAGCGGCACGTGGTAGCTCCGATCCGTTTCGGTGATGCGCACGTCGACCGCGATCTTCGTGAAGAACGACCCGTCCTCGTGGGCCACATCGAACTCGAGTCGGTAGTCCCCGGCCTGTAACGGTCGATCGAGCAGGTCGCGGATCCGGCCGTCACTGTCGGTGAGCGCCTGGGTCATCCGGATCGGTGCCTCGCCGACATCGACGCGAAACAGCGTCACGTGGACGCCGGCCGCCGGCATCCCGCGTTCCGTGTCGAGGACGTGCGTGCTGATCGTCGGGCGCTGCTCTCCGGGCTCAGCGGCCACGTTATCCTCCGGGCATGGGAATGCTTCGGATCGAGGTCGGTGACCTGCACTTTACCGCCCGCTGGGAGCCCGAGGCGCCGCAGACGATCGAGGCCATCCGGCGGATGTTGCCCATCGAGTCGAAGCTGATCCACTGCCGGTGGTCCGGCGAGTCGACCTGGATCCCGTACGGCGACTTCCGCCCGGGCATCGACTATGAGAATCACACGTCGCACCCCTCCCCCGGGATGCTGGCGATGTACCCCGGCGGCATCAGCGAGTGCGAGATCTTCTTTCCGTACGGCGCGTGCACGACGTCGTCGAAGGTCGGCCAGCTCGCCGCCAACCACTTCGCGTCGATCGTGCCCGACGACGACTGGCAGGATCGACTGCGCGAGGTGGGCCGGCGTGCACTCTGGGACGGCGCCCAGCCGATCCGGATCGCCGAGGTCGAAGCCTGACGGACCTGGTCATCCGCGGCGGCACTGTCGTCACGGCGGCTGGGTCGCGTCGGGCTGACCTGGCCGCCGAAGGCGGTCGCATCACCGCGATCGAGCCCTCACTCGAGGGGCTGGCCGCCGCCGCGGAACGGGTCGTCGATGCGACCGGGATGCTGCTCCTCCCCGGCGTCGTCGATGTCCACACCCACACGCGCGTCGCGACCGATGCCGAACCCGACCGCTTCTTCCAGGACTCCGTCGCCGCGGCCTATGGCGGCACGACATCGTTCCTGTCGTTCAACAACCCGGGCACCGGCTCGTCGCCGGCTGCGGAGCGATCGCTCCTGACCGGTCTCTCGGAATGGCGACGCGCCACGGAAGCAGACAGCGCGATCGACTACGGACTGTCGCTCGCGATCTCGGGTCGTGCCGACGACCCGCTGACCGAGCTCCCAGCGACGATCGAGGGCGGTGTCGCCACGTCGAAGGCGTTCATGGTGTTCGACTTCCGGCTGCCCGACCAGGCGCTGTTCGACGCCATGCGTGTCATGGCCGAGGGCGGCGGGATGCTCCAGGTCCATTGCGAGGATCCGGTGCTGCTCGATGCCGCGGTCGCTTCAGCGTTGCAGCGTGGTGACACGCTGCCACGTCACCATGCTGCCTCGCGGCCACCGTACGTCGAAGCGGTCGCCACAGCTCGCGCCCTCGCCTTCGCGCGCGCGACCGACTCACCCATCCACGTCGTGCACCTCTCGTCGGCGGCCGCACTCGACGAAGTCCGCCGCGCCCGGGCTGCCGGCGTCCGCGCGTCGGCCGAGACGTGCCCGCATTACCTGGTGCTCACCGAGGATCGCTATGACGAGCCCGATCCCGTCCGGTGCGCGTGCTACGTCATCTCGCCGCCGCTGCGGTCCGCTGCCGACCGCGACGCGTTGTGGGCAGGGTTGGCTGACGGCTCACTCGACCTCGTCGCGACCGACCATGTTCCCGATCGCGTCGGTATCGAGAAGGCCGAGGCCGGCGCCGGCGTCTCCTTCGACCGGATCTCGAACGGTGCTCCGGGGATCGAGACGCTGCTGACGCTGGTCTACAGCGAGGGCGTGGTCGCCGGACGCATTACGGTCGAGCGGATGGTCGACCTATTGTCGACCGCCCCGGCCCGCCGCTTCGGGCTCGCCCGGAAGGGTGCGCTCGAGGTCGGCCGAGACGCCGACGTCGTGATGTTCGACCCGGGCGCGCGACGAACCATCACCGCCGGCGGACTCCACCACACGAGCGACTACACGCCGTACGAGGGCATGGCGGTGTCGGGCACCGTCCGTGACGTGCTTGTCCGCGGCAGCGACGTGATCCGGGACGGCGCGTTCGTCGGCCGGCGCGGTTTCGGGCAGTTCATCGGGCGGGTCGCGATCACGTAGCCAACGAGCGCCCGCGGGTCGTCCGGTGAAGCACATCGCCCGCATCAGGCGTGCGTGCCAGCGAGCGGGGCGCGATCTCTTAGCCTGCGAGCGCCGGGGGGCGTCCGGCGAAGCAGATCGCCCGCATGGCGGCCTGGCGTGCGCGCGGAAGGTCCGCCGGTGAAGCACATCGCCTGCATCACCGGGCGTGCTGGTGAGCGGGCGGTCAGTCGCCGATACGTGTCAGGTGATCAGCGGCCGGTACGGTTGCGTCATGGCCTGGACACAGGAAGCCAACGGGCGACGATCAGCGGACGTCCAGCGCGGCTGGGACATTCTCGGCGCCTCGGTGAAGCGTCGCCGGGTTGCGCTCGGCTGGTCGCAGCGGGATGTCCAGCGCGCGACCGGCATCCATCAGACCGTGATCTCTCGACTGGAGCGAGGCGTCCTCACCGGGATCCGGTTCTCCAAGTTCGCCCGGCTGGTTGCGGCGATGAATGGCCTCGACCTGGAGAGACCGCACCCACCGCCTCCCAAGGGCTATTGGTGGGAGCGTGCCGGTTCTGAATAGCCTTCCACAACGGGGTTGATGCGGGCGATGTGCTTTAGCGACAACCCTGCGGCTCGCCCGAGTCCGCACACGCGGTGCGTGATGCGGGCGATGTGCTTAAGCGACAACCCTGCGGCTCGCCCGAGGCTCCGACAAGCCGCCGAGGCGCCGGTGATGC
>DATHTG010000328.1:0-2886 GCA_035463515.1 Candidatus Limnocylindrales bacterium | reverse complement strand
ACTTGCCGCTGCCCGCGACGCCCATCACGAGGATATGGCGGCAGCTCATCCCGCCTCGAGACCCACGGTCTCGATCCCGTCACCAACGTGCATAGCTGATCACCGAATACGACGATCCTTGCACGACGGGACGTGCAGCCCCGCGTGGCTGTGGCGCATCTGAGACTGCCAGTAGCGGCCCCGGCCAAGGATCACCCAGGCGGTGGCACCTCTGTCGGGAGCGGCTCGCCGCGGACGCCGGCGACCAGGTTGGCCGCGGCCATCTCCGCCATCTTGCCGCGCGTCGCCCGCGAGGCCGACGCGATGTGCGGCACGATCAGGCAGTTGTCGAGGCCGACGAGCGGATCGTCCATCGGGATCGGCTCCGGGTCGGTGACGTCGAGCGCAGCCGCCCAGATCACGCCTTCCCGCAACGCCGTCGCCAGCGCCGCCTGATCGACGACCGGACCGCGCGACGTGTTCACGAGGATGGCCGTCGGTTTCATCTGGCCCAGCGTCTCGCTGTTGATGAGATGCCGCGTCACCGGGGAGAGGTTGACGTGGAGCGTCACGTAGTCGCTGCGCGGAAGCAACTCCTCGAGCGGCAGGTACGTGGCACCCAATGGCTCGCTGACGGACGCGGGTAGCGGCTCGAGGTCGTGGTAGAGGATCTCCATCCCGAAGCCCTGTGCTCGCCGCGCGACCGCCTGGCCGATCCGCCCGAACCCGACGATGCCGATCGTCGCGCCGTGGACGTCCGGCCCGAGCAGCAACAACGGGTCCCACGTCTTCCAGTTGCCATCGAGGACGAATCGTGAGCCCTCGGCGAGCCTGCGGGCCGCTGCCATCAACAGCGCCCAGGCCAGGTCGGCGGTCGTTTCGGTCAGGACACCCGGCGTGTTCCCGACCCTGACCCCTCGCCGCGCGCACGCCCCGACATCGATGTTGTCGAACCCCACGGCGTAATTGCTGACGACCCGGAGCTGTGGGCCCGCAGCGTCCAGGAACTCGTCGTCGACCTTGTCGGTGAGCAGGGTCAATGCGCCGTCGACGCCCGCGACCCGCCGGAGCAGCTCGTCCCGTGGCGGAGGGAGCGGACCGTCCCACAAGTCCATCTCACACGAGCCGCGGACGAGGTCGAGGCCCTCTTCGGGGATGCGTCGCGCGACGAAGACCCTGGCCCGGTCCGCTACGCGGAGATCAGCCACGGCCGAGGCCGGCGACGAACCGACCGATGCGGTTCAAGGCCTCTGTCAGGTTCTCGCGCGAGTTCGCGTACGAGATACGGATGTGCTCGCCGCCGATCCCACCGAACGCCGTCCCTGCAAGGACGCACACGTCCGCCTCGGTCAGCAGGCGTTCCGCGAACTCCGCGCCGCTCAACCCGGTGCCGGATATGTCCGGGAAGGCGTAGAAGGCGCCGAGCGGTGTCGCGCACCGGATCCCGTTGATCTCATTCAGACCCTGGACGACCAGGTCTCGACGCGCCTTGAACTCGACGACCATCGCGTCGACGTCGTCCTGGGGTCCCGTCAGCGCAGCGACGGCACCGACCTGGGCGAACGTCGGCGCGCACGAGATCGTGTTGATGACGAGCTCGCCGTAGACCTCCTTCAGCGACTCCGGCACGACCGCATAGCCCAGCCGCCAGCCGGTCATCGCGAACGTCTTCGAGAAGCCGTCGAGCACGATCGTCCGGTCCGCCATCCCGGCCAGCGATGCGATCGAGATGTGCTCTGCGCCGTCGTACAGGATCCGACCGTAGATCTCGTCCGTCATCACCCACAGGTCGTGCTCCTGGGCGAGCTCGGCGACGCGCTCGAGGTCCGACCTCGTCAGCACGCCGCCGGTCGGGTTGGCCGGCGAGTTGATGATCAGCAGCCGGGTCCGTGGCGTGATCAGCGACGCGAGCTCCTCCACGTCGAGCCGGAACTCGTGCTCCATCCGGATCGGGATGGGAACGGGCGTCGCCCCGACGAACCGGGTGAGCGACTCGTAGATCGGGTAGCCAGGGTCGGGGACGATGACCTCGTCCCCCGGGTCGATCAAGCCGAGGATCGCGTACAGCATCACGCCCTTGCCGCCGACCGTGACGAACACCTGCGATGGGTCGGCATCGAAGCCCTTGCGGCGGGTCACGTCCTCGGCGATCGCCGTCCGGAGCTCGGGGATGCCGGGGAATGGCGCGTAATGGGTCGCCCCCTCGTCGAGGGCTTGCTTCGCCGCCTCACGGACGTGGGCGGGCGTGTCGAAGTCGGGCTCCCCGATCTGCAAGTGGATCATCGGCCGGCCCTGCGCCTCGAGCGCGCGCGCGCGGGCGCTCACCGCGAAGGCACCCTCGGTGCCGATCGAGTTCATCCGGGCGGCGACCCGGCGGACGGACGAGACGGTCATCGGGTGGACCTCCCGGTTACGGTGACGGCGGAACGACGACGGGCCGGCGAACGCGCGAGCGCCTCATGGCAATAGCGAGCGGATCGCGAACGCGACGTTCGCGGGACGCTCGGCCAGCCGACGCATGTACCACGGGTACCAGTGTTCCCCGTACGCGATCAATGTCTGGACCCGAAAGCCGGCCTTGGCGAGTCGATATTGCTCCCGCGCGCGTATCCCGTACAGCATCTCGACCTCGAACCCATCCCGCGAGACACCCGCCGGCGACACCTGCTCGGCGATCCGTTCGACCAACGCGACGTCGTGGGTGCCCAAGCCGAGCCGGATCGGCCGGCCCCGACCGGTCTTCAGGAAGTCGACCGCGATGGAGAGGTAGCTCGCATCGACCTGGCGCTTGTCGCGATAGGCGATCGACGCCGGCTCGTCGTAGGCCCCCTTGACCAGCCGGATCGCCGGATCGAGGGGACGGAGTCGCTCGACGTCGGACGGGGTCCGCTTCAGATACGCCTGCAG
>DATHTG010000327.1:0-4738 GCA_035463515.1 Candidatus Limnocylindrales bacterium | reverse complement strand
GATCGACACGACGCTCGTCATGCTCGGCCGTCAGCCGCACGAGGTCGATCGATTGGCCAGGCGAGTCGCCGTCGCCTGGGGGCGGGTCGAGCGAGCGCTCTGGCCGGTGCCGGCGAACGATGGCGCACTCGGCCTCGCGAGCGCGGCTGCCGCACGAACGGCCGCGACGGCCGCCTCGGTACGGGCGACCGCCGACGGTTGATGGCGCGGGCTAGGCCCTTCGGCTAGCTCTCGTCGAGGTCGTCCTGCTCTTCTTCGAACGCCTCGTCGGTGGTCGACTCCGGCGGCAGGACGCGATCGAGGTCCTCGATCTCCTCGTCCTCCTCGTCGTCCTCGAGGTCCTCCTCGAGCTCCATCTCCTCGCGGACGAGGGTGCCCTTCGTGTACGGGCGGAGGTCGGTCGACTTTGCTGCGGTCGGGAAGCTGACCTTGCCGTAGTTGCTCGGGTCCTGGAAGGTCTCGCGGATGATCAGGCGGACGTCCTTGTCGCCCAGGCTCGTGACGCCTGCGGCGTACTTGTTGCCGTCGGCGATGAGCTTGAGCAGGCGAGCGGCCACGCGCGGCTCGACGACGCCGATGCGGACGCCGTTCGAGTGCGCGATCAGGCGCGAGCCCTCGGGGACGAGCTCGACCGCGTCGCCCGGGTTGACCTGGGCGAGCTCCTTGGGCGGAGCGAGGTCGGTCAGGTAGGCGAACCCCGTCTTGCCGGTCTCCTCCACGAAGATGCCGACCGGGGCCTTGCTGCCCTCCATCGCCGGGACGGTCTTCTCGCCTGCCGCACTCAGGAGGATCTTGAGGCGGTCGATGTTGCGCTCGGCGATGCGGTTCGTCGGGTCGAGCGCAAGCGCCGTCTGATAGTGCTCGCGCGCCTCGCCGAGCATGCCGAGCTCCCAGAGGGCCTTGGCGAGGCGGTTCTCGGCCTCGGGGTCCGGTCCGAGCTCCAGCAACTTCCGGTTCGTCTCGGCCGCCTCATCCCACTCCGCAGCGGACGCCTGGGCGATCGCCTGCTCGGCCAGCTGGCGCTTGGTCCGGGTCAGGTTGACCGGGGTCTGCTGCGTAGTCTCGACATCAGGGAACGTCACGGGCTGGTCGTCCTTTCGGGGATGGGTCTCGGGGCTCCGCTTTCTAGCATCGGCGGAGGGTGGCGTCAAACGAGGGGCGCCAGGTCGGCGCCGCCGCTACTCGCGGATGAGCAGGTTCAGGCCGATGACCGCGAGACCGAGGATGGCGAGGAGCACGGTCTGCCACAGCCACCGGACGTCGCGACGACGCGACGGACTGGCGGCATGGAACGCGTCCCAGAGATAGAAGGTGAGCGTCAGCAGGGCGGGTCCCATCAGCCGCGGGATCTGCACGAACCGCAGACCGGCGGCGGCGATGGCGATCGCGACCCCGTATGTCGCCGCGGACCACAACGCGTCCCTGAGCGTCGAGACCCGCAGGGCGGCGGCCCGGTAACCGAGGAGGAACGCCACGGCGGCATCACCGGCGGCGAGGACGAGCAGGTCGCGCCGCGGGAGCGGCCCGCCCGCGATCCCGCTCGTTCCCGGCTGCGCGAGACCACCCGGGACCGTGGCGGCGACACCGACGAACGCCAGGAACCCGACGACGAGCGTCGTGACCAGCACGGTCGTGCGGAACTCGGCGTCGAGGCCGCCCGGCGCTGCCAGGATCCGTGCTTCGAGCGCGAGGCACCGATCGACGATGACACCCGTGATGAGCAGTGCCGGCGCCAGGGCGAGGCCGAACGGCACGAGGCGGATGGCGCCGAGACACGCGACCGCGGCGACCGCCGGCAGGATCAACGACTCGATCGGGATGCCGAGGGCGTGGTCGGCGGCGTGGGCGGTCTCGTCGTGCAGGACCTGCAGCGTGCCGAGGATCACCGCCCCGAGCAGGAAGATCGCGACGACCCAGACGCCGGGCGGCTCGATCAGGCGAGACAGCCCGACGATCGTGACCGCGGCGAGCGCGAGATCGCGACGGCCGGCCCGATCGTCCATCGCCGCGATGGTACGCGGTGCCGTCACCGCCAGCGGTCGCTCGGCGGTCATACGCGATCCGGCTTGCCGGCGACCCACTCGAGCAGCTCCGCGCGCGAACGCGTGTTGATCACGTCCTTCGGCTCGACCCACGCTCGGCGGGCCTGGGTCACGCCCCACCGCAGGTGATCGAACTCGGCGATCTTGTGGGCGTCCGAGTCGATCGAGACGGTCACACCCATGCCGATCGCCCGGCGTGCCCGCTCGACCGCGAGGTCGAGCCGATGGGGCGAGCCGTTCATCTCGAGGATCGTCCCGGTCCGGGCGGCCTCGCCGAACACGAGGTCCCAGTCGAGGTCGAGGTCGTCGCGGCTGCCGATCATCCGACCCGACGGGTGGGCGATGACGTCGACATGCGGGTTGCGGATGCCGTTGAGCGTCCGGCGGGTGAGCTCTGCCTTCGACTGGCGGCGTGAGACGTGGACCGACGCGACGACGAGGTCGAACCGGGCGAGCAGCTCATCGGGATAGTCCAGCTCCCCGTCGGCGCGGATCTCCAGCTCGCAGCCGTGGAGGAGACGGAAGCCCTCGGGCGGGGTCTCGGTCGGGGCGGTCCCCTCGCCCTCCTCGCGCGCGTATCGAGCGTTGAGCTCGGCGATGATCGCGCGCTGCTCCTCGACCTGGTCGGGCGTCAGGCCGCGCGCGATCGCGAGCGACTGGCTGTGGTCCGTCAGGACCTGGTAGGCGTGCCCGCGACGGCGAGCTGCCTCGGCCATGACCTCGATCGTGTGCGTGCCGTCGGACCATTCGGAGTGGCTGTGGAGGTCGCCCTGCAGATCGTCGAGCGTGATGATGTTCGGGAGCCGCCCGGCCAGCGCCGCCTCGATCTCGCCTTCGTCCTCGCGCAGCTCGGGCTCGATGTAGGGCAATCCGAGGAACGCGTATGCCTCGTCCTCGGTGGCGAACGTCCGCAGCTCGGCGGCGTCACCGGTGAGTGGCTCACCGTCCTCGCCGATGCGCAGGAAGCCCTTCTCCGACAGGCTCCAGCCCATGTCACGAGCCCGCTCCCGCAGCCGGACGTTGTGCTCCTTCGAGCCCGTGAAGTGGATGCGGTACGTGCCTGCGGCACCCGGCGGCATGACCATCAGGTCGACCTGCGGACCACGCAGCACGCGGACCGCGGCCTTGTAGCCGCCCTTGTTGAGGAGCTGGTCGACGATGCCGAGGTTCGTGAAGTGGTCGATCAGCCCCGGGCCATCGTCGGTCTCGGCCAGCAGGTCGAGATCGCCGATGCTCTCCTTCTTACGTCGGAACGAGCCTGCAGGCTCGATCGACGTGACGCCGGGGGTGTCGGTGAGGGCCTCGATCAGGCCGAGGATCGTCGCCTCGGCGCGGTGGAGGTGCATCCGGCGGGGTGTCGTCTCGAGGCGCTGGATGCCCTCCAGGATGAGCTGTTCCGTGCGCTCACTCAGCCCACGGAGCTCGCGGATCTTGCCGGCCTCGGCGGCCGTGCGGAGGTCGGCCATCGACAGGATCCCGAGCTCCAGCCAGATCTGGCGGACGCCCTTCGGGCCGAGACCAGGGATCCGCAGCAGCTCGACGAGGCTCGGCGGGACCTCGGCGATGAGCTTGTCGTAGTAGCGCATCCGGCCGGTCGTGGCGAGCTCGGTGATCTTGTCGCTGATCGCCGCGCCGACGCCGGGGATCTTCGGGACGTCGCCTCCGTCGCGGTAGGCGGCGACGAGATCGATCGGGCTGCGGCCGATCGCGTCTGCTGCGCGGTGATAGGCGACGGTCTTGAACCGGAGCTCGCCCTTGACCTCGAGCATGTCGCCGATCTCGTGGAAGATGCGCGCGAGGTCGCCGTTGGTCAGGTCGCGCTTGGGGCCGTCGTCCTCGTCACGAAGATCGGCGTCAGCGGGTTCGAGGTCGGGATCGGCGGCGTCGATGGGTGGCTCCTCGACGTCGAGCTCGCGCTCCGGGACGGCCGGCGGCGGCGGATCGGTGCGGGCGACGCGTCGGGGCATGGCCGCGATGGTAGCCGGGTCGGACGCGGGTCAGCCGTAGTCACACATCCCACATGAATAAGTTCGCGCCACCCCCGAGTTCCGACATGAACGGCCGGTTTCGGCATCCTTCCTTGGGCATCCATGCCGGATGTGCTTGGTGCTGACGTCTACCGCTACGCGGCGACGACCCGGTCGCGACCGCCGCGCTTCGCGCTGTACAGGTTCTGGTCGGCGATCCGGAGCAGTTCCTCGATCGGCTGGTCGGGCCCGTTGGCGACCGCGACGCCGACCGACACGCTGACCTGCGGCACCTCGAGCTCGCGGAGATCCAGCCCACGGACGGCGGCGCGGATCCGCTCGCCGACCTCGACCGCGACGCCCGGACCCGGGTTCCGCAACAAGACGACGAACTCCTCCCCGCCGAACCGCGCCGGGACATCGTCCTCGCGGACCGCCGACACGATGGCCGACGCGACGCCTCGCAGGACCTCGTCGCCCGTCGCGTGCCCGTAGGTGTCGTTGAGCGCCTTGAACCGGTCGATGTCGACCATGAGGACACCGACCGCGTCGCCCGCGCGACGCCGCTGAGCGAGCAATCCGACGTACTCGTCGAAATAGCGTCGGTTCGGCAGGCCGGTCAGCGGATCGGTCGAGGCCGCTGCCTCGGCATCACGGTGGGAAACGGGCCGGGCAAGCGCGGCGGATGCCTCGACTGCGGCGCCATTGAGGATCCGCCGCGTCGACTGG
>DATHTG010000326.1:0-2517 GCA_035463515.1 Candidatus Limnocylindrales bacterium | reverse complement strand
ACCTGTACCCATTCGCCGCGGCGCTCGAGCGACCGGGCATCACGGTCGATGAGCTCATCGAGGAGATCGATATCGGCGGGCCATCGATGGTCCGCGCCGCGGCCAAGAACCACGCGAACGTCGCGATCGTCACCTCGCCGGCGCGGTACGACGAAGTGCTTGGAGCACTCGATCTGGGGGACGGACTCGACGATCGGCTCCGCCGCGAGCTTGCGATCGAGGCCTTCGCGCACACGGCCGCCTATGACGCGCGGATCGCGTCCGAGCTGCCCGGACGGTTGATCGCGGCCGGGCTTCTCGATCCGCCCGACGACCCGTACCCGCCGACGCTGTCGGTCGCACTCGACAAGATCGAGACGCTGCGCTACGGGGAGAATCCGCACCAGCCGGCGGCACGGTACCGACGCCCGGGCTCGACGATCGCCGACGGGCCCTTCGGCGTGGACCGGGCGCCGCTCCAAGGCAAGCAACTCTCGTACAACAACGTGCTCGACGCAGCTGCCGTCTCGGCGCTGGGGCGAGCGCTCCGAGGTCCTGGCGTCGTGATCGTCAAGCACACGAACCCGTGTGGCGCCGCGGAGCGGTCGTCGTTGCTCGACGCGTGGACGGCGGCGCTCGAGGCAGATCCCGTGAGCGCGTTCGGCGGGGTCGTCGCGCTGACGCGCGAGGTCGACGGGCCGGTGGCCGAGGCGCTGACCTCGATCTTCCTCGAGATCGTGGTCGCGCCGTCCTATACGGCGGACGCGCTCGAGGTGCTCGCTCGCAAGCAGAACCTGCGTGTGCTCGTCGACGAAGCGCTTGTCTCCGACGAGCCCGTTCCGGCCGATGCCCTGTCGCCGTTCGGCTCGATCCGGACGGCGGGCGGGGCGGTGCTGGTCACGACACCGGACGTGGTCGCCGATATGCCGTCGACCTGGACGTGCGTGACGAGGCGCGCTCCGACCGACGACGAGCAGCTCGACCTCGACCTCGCGTGGCGCCTGGTCCGGGGCGTGACGTCGAACGCGATCGTCCTCGTCCGCCAACGCCGGCTCGTCGGGATGGGCAGCGGTCAGACCTCGCGAGTCGATGCGGCTCGTCAGGCGGTGGCCAAGGCCCATGCCATGCTCGGACCGACATCGACCGCGGGCGCGTCCTGCGCCAGCGACGCGTTCTTCCCGTTCCCGGACGCGGTCGAGGTCTGCCTCGAGGCAGGCGTCCGGGCGTTCGCCCAGCCGGGAGGCTCGGTGCGGGACGCGGAGACGGTGGACATCGCCGATCGGGCCGAGGCGACGATGCTGATGACGGGCGTCCGCCACTTCCGTCACTGACGGGCGGATCGCGTCGCGTCGCGGGCTCGGGCGGGGGTGCCGCTGCTACCATCGCGCTCCCATGGACGACCGCCCTCGGTACTACCTGACGACGGCCATCGCCTACGCGAATTCCAAGCCCGGCGTGCACACCCTCTACGAGGTGATCGGGGCGGACGTGATCGCGCGGTGGCACCGGATGAAGGGCGATGACACGCGCTATCTGACGGGCACGGACGAACATTCGATCAACATCGCCCAGGCCGCCGTCGATGAGGGCCGGCCGGCGCGCGAGTTCGTCGACGAGAAGGTCGAGCTCTTCAAGCGCGCAGAGGACGCGCTCCTGATCTCGCCAGACCGCTTCATCCGCACGACCGATCCGGATCACGTCCGGGCCGCGCAGGAGATGGTCCGACGCGCGCACGCGAACGGTGACATCTACGTCGGCACGTACGAGGGCTGGTACTGCCCGAACGAGGGGTTCCGGAACGCGACCGACGTCGTCGAGACCGCGCGGGGGACGATCTGCCCGAACCATCCCGATATCCCGCTCGAGTGGCTGACCGAGAAGAACTGGTTCTTCCGGCTGTCGGCCTATCAGGAGCGACTGGAGCAGCACTTCTCGGACAACCCGGACTTCGTCCAGCCCGAGTTCCGGCGCAACGAGATGCTCGGCTTCATCCGTCAGGGGCTCGAGGACTTCTCGATCAGCCGCGAACGGACCCCGGCCGATTGGGGGATCCCGTTCCCGATCCGGGCGAACGGCGAGTCCGCGCTGCGCGAGGACGGCACCTGGGATCCCGAGGCGGGCCGGATCTACGTCTGGTACGACGCGCTGATCAACTACATCACCGGGGTCGGGTTCCCTGACGACCTGGCGTCGTTCGAGCGCTGGTGGCCGGCCGATCTGCACGTGATCGGCAAGGACATCGCGCGCTTCCACACGATCTACTGGCCGGCGATGCTGTGGTCCGCCGGGATCGAGGCGCCGCGCCACGTCTGGGTCCACGGGTGGCTGCTCGTCGCGGGCGGCGAGCGCATGAGCAAGAGCCTCGGCAACTTCCTCGAGCCCGCCGCGGTCGTCGCGGCGTTCGGCGCGGACGGGGCGCGGTACACGACGCTCCGCGAGGTCGCGTTCGACAAGGACACCGAGGTCAGCTGGGAGTCGTTCCGGCGCCGCTACAACGCGGACCTCGCGAACAACTTCGGCAACCTCGTCAACCGCACG
>DATHTG010000325.1:0-3746 GCA_035463515.1 Candidatus Limnocylindrales bacterium | reverse complement strand
ATCCCGATGTACGCCGAGTGGTCGCTTGCGATCAGGACGTTGATCGGCAGCGCGTTCGGGTCGGTGGGGTCTGCCGCCGTGATGAACGAGAACACGAGGTACATGAACAGGACCAGCGCCACGGGCACCCACACCGCCGACAGCGCGATGTGGCGGACCGGCTGCGCGGTCACCCAGTCGACCCGAAGCGCACGCGGCCAGATCCGGACGACGAACAGCACGACCGCGATGAGCTGGGTCAGCAGGTAGATCCCGCCCCCGGCTTGCTCCGCGCCGGCGAGGAGCGAGATCGAGATCACCAGGCCACCGAGGAACAGCGCGCCCATCTGGACGACGCCGAGGGTCGGCAGGTCGCGCGTGCCCCGGAGCCGCCACTCGATGAATCCCATCGCCGTCAGCACGAGGTAGCCGAAGGTCATCGCGCTCGCGTGGGCGCCGACCGCGTCGCCCGGCAGGATGTTGACGCCGCTCGCGCGGGCGATCTGGATGAGCACGCCGAACACCGCGCCGTACGCGAAGCTCGTGAGCCCGAGCGTCACCGCCAGGCGAGGGAGGCTCCGCTCCCCGGCGAGGTATGTCCGCCACACCCAGATCAGGAGCCAGAACACCGTGATCAGCAGCGCCACGCCGCCGATCGCCCGGAACGCGAAGTTGCCCGTGTAGAAGGCCAGGACGTAGATCGGGACGAGGACCGCGAGCGCCAGCATCAGCCGGCGGTCCGTCGCCTGGAACAGCAGGAACGTCGAGGCGACGATCGTCAGCGTCAGCCAGCCGACCGTTCCTGCGTGGACATGGGTCAGGATCTGGTTCGGGTCGAACTCGACCACATCGGCGCCATTGAGGATGCCGATGACGATGTTCACGACGAACACCGCCATCGCGACGAGATAGAGGTCGCGTGCCGCGTGCACCCAACCAGGCGGGCCGCCGCCCGCTGCCGGGGTCGGGCCCGTCTCGATCCGCTCTGCGTCCATCGATCCCTCCGAGAACTCCCCTCACGAGACGAGGCTGAGTATGGCGTTCAGGCGCGGCGCCGGATGGACCACAACGCGACGAGGATGAGGATCAGGCCGGCCAGCGCGATCGCGGCGCCCGTGGACAGGCGGTCCGCGAGCGGCCCGGCAACGAGTGACGGCACGAGCGAGGCCGCGGACACGATCGATGCCAGGACACCGAAGACGCGGCCGCGGACGTCGGCCGGCGTGGACTCGGTGAGGTTCGTCTGGGCGGTCACGGATGTCACCGCGTAGGCCGCTCCGGCGAGGAGCGCCGTGGCGACGACGACCGGCAGCGCGCCGACTCCTACGCCGAGGCCACGAAGGACGCCGTCGAGCCAGCCAGCCCCCGCGAGCGCGGTCGTCACGATTCCCAGGACCAGCAGCCCGCCCTCGGCGACCCGTCGCCTCGGCCAGTCTCCGCCGAAGCGTCGGAGGCCGAAGACGCCGACCACTACGCCCAGGCCCAGCGGGATGACGACGACCGCCAGATCCTCCGGATCGAGGCCCACGATCACTGCCAGCGACGGCCCCAGGACGCCGAGCACGCTCGCGACCGACGTCGCCGTCGCGAGCAGCACGATGGGCCGGCTGATCGACGGGTCACGGCGAACCACGGCGAACCCGTCGCGCAGCTCGCGGATCGGCTCCATGAACGAGCGCCGCTTCTCGCCGGTCTTCGGCGAGACCGGCGGGGCGCTGGGAAGGCCGACGCACGCGATGCTGGCGGCGACATAGAACGCCGTGACGACGCCGAGCACGAACGACGGTCCGGCGATCGACACCATCAGCGGCCCGAGGAACGCGAAGCCCACCGCGAACGAGGCTTGTAGCGTCAGGTTGAAGATGCTCATCGCGGTCTCGAGCTGCGCTTTCGGGACCACGCGCGGGATCATCGAGCCCTCGGCCGGCGTGAGCGCCACGCTCATGAGGCTGACCCCGAGGTTGAGCATCAGCACGAGCGCGATGTTCGTGCCCGCCAGAGCGAGTCCCGCCGTCAGGGCGGTCCGGATCACGTTCGGCACCACGAGGGCCCAGCGCAGGTCGAGCCGGTCGACGATGACCCCGGCGAACGGCGACAGCGCGATCTGCGGCAGGACGAACGACACGAGGAGCGCGCTCACGGCACTGTTCGAACGGGTCGTCGAGAAGACGAGGACCGTGAGCGCGTACAGCGCCATATTCCCACCGACCTGGTTCGCGGCCTGGATGAACCACAGGCGCGCGAAGACGGGGTCACGCAGGATGTTCCGAGCGGCGCCGGTGGCCTTGCCGGTCACGCTGGTCACGGAGCGGGAGTCTAGGGGACCGGACGCCCGGCGACATGCCGGGAGCGCCGACAGGGCGGGGAGGAGGGACCTCGGGCGCCGCCCCCCAGGCGGGCGCCCGAGCCCTCTCGACGAGTTCGCCATGCCCGCGGCCGCGGGAGGAGGAACGGACCGCGGGCCTTTCGTATCTGCTCGTGTACTTATATGGCGTCGACGAGCGCCGAATCGTTCACTTTCTGGCGCACGTCTTTCGCGGTCAGTCGGGCTCGAAGCTCCACTGATCGATGTCGATCACCGGCTCGTACCCGATCGCCTGATAGATCTTGTTCGACGTCGGGTTGTCGAGGTCGGTGAAGAGGAACACGAAACGCCGACCCTGATCGAGCTGTGCCTGGCTGGCAGCCGCGGTCACGGCGCTTGCGAACCCGTGGCCGCGGTCCGCCGGCGGTGTGTAGACGGGCCCGACCCTGATCCCGTGTGGCGTCGGACCGGTCACCCCGGCCATCGACACCGCTCGACGCTCGTACTCCCAGAGGTAGAAGGTCCGCGTGCCGGTCCGGAGCGCGCCGTCGACGACGTCCCGGGCCTCGTGCTCGTCGGGCCGCCCGAGCGCCTCGACCAGGAACGCATGCGTCCATGACCGGAGAAGCTCGCGGTCCCCCTCGTCCGCGATCCGGAGCGAACCTGGCACGTTCGGAGGAGGGGTCACGTGCTCCAGCCGGTAGATCCGCTCCGCCATCGTGCGGTGGGCGATCCCGCCGTTCAGTCTGGCCCATGCGTCGGCGAAGGCGCGGGCCATCTCGGGCGGCGCCGTGATCCCAGGGATCGGGACCCGGGAACGTGCCAGCTCCCCGGCGAGCGCTGTGATCGCATCCGGATCGTCCGTCCACGAGAGGACCACGTTGAACGGCGGTGTCATCAGCGCCGCGGCGATGACCTCACCGTCCCTTCGGACCGTGGCGAACAGCGGCGGCCCGGTCATCGGTCGATCGGGGTCGCGGATGAGGTTCGCCGCGATGCCGAAGAGCAGGTTGTGCTCTGCCTCGCGCCGCTCGAGATACGGACCGGCGACGTCGAGGAACGCCGGGGCGTCGGGCAGCCGCTCGACCTGGATCGATCCGGGTGGCACGGGCCGGAGTCTACGCGGCGAGTGCGGCGGGATCGGCGTCGGTCGTGGTGCGTCGCGCCCGCTCCTGTCGCCACGCGGGCCGGTACAGCGGGGCGGCGATGGCGCAGACGATCCCGCCGACGACCATCGCGGTCCCGACGGTGGTGCCGTCTGCGACGGCGGCGAGCGTGATGGCCCCGAGCGACCCGGCGGGCTGGCTGACCATCGAGTTCATCGAGAGGACCGTCGTCCGGTGCGGACCGTCGACCTGGCGATGCAGCAGCGCCGTGTGCATCGGGTTCGATGCCCCGTGGGCCGTGTAGCAGGCGAGGTACGCGACGACGACGCCGACCGGTCCCGCGATCAGACCCATCG
>DATHTG010000324.1:0-1812 GCA_035463515.1 Candidatus Limnocylindrales bacterium | reverse complement strand
CGGAGTGAACAGGGTGAAGTTCTCGCGGCTCACCAGCCAGACCTCGACGTCATCGCGGCCCCGCGTCAGCCTCTCGAGCTGCCGGGCGGTCTCCACCCCGGCGAACCCACCGCCGAGAACCAGGACGCGGTGGGGCCAGGGAGGCTCCGCTCGGTAGATCGTGCGCATGGTGACCCGATGATCTCATGGCCGACGGCCGGATCCGTACAGGACGCGGAGGACATCGTGCGAGCCTGAGGCGAGGGATGGTTGCCAGAAGGGTCCGCGGTCTCGTCGGATGCCGCTCCGGACCGTCTTGCCCGATCCCGCCCGGCACGTACTGCGGTGATGGGAATCTGGCAACGCAAGCGCGGCACCGCAAGCGCGGCACCGCCTCGCCCGCGGTCCGCTCGCGGACCGACGGCGTCGCGACCTCAGCCGGCGCCGATCCGCTCAGCGACGACGGCGGCGTCCTCCCCGACCCCGATGAGCAGCGAGGACTTGCGCTTGCGGAGGAAGTGGACGCCGATGAAGTGGAGCCCCGGCACGGCGGCGCTTTCGCCGTCGACGTGGATCGGGAAGCCGAGCGGGTCGAAGGCCTCCGGCCACGGCAGCCACTCGCGGTACGCCGGGCGGAAGCCCGTGGCATGGATCACCGTGCCGAACCGGGCGGCCGGCAGCCGCTCGGGGGCCTCGCCGTCGAACGGCGGAGGGTCAGCCACCTCCGGCGGCGGCAAGCCCCGTTCCTCGGCGTGGCGGCGGATCATGCCGGTGAACATCGCGTAGCGCTGGTCGCCCCACGCGACGCTCGCCGCGAGGTCGGGCGCGAAGCGAAAATGGCCATCGTCGACCCCCGCGAAGCGACCGACCAGCGTCACGCCGAGGTCGCGAAGCGTGCGGTAGTTCAGCGAGTGGCCGCCGCCGGCGCCCGAGTTCTGGAGGTTGGCAACGAGGCGCTCGGCTGGATCGGGCAACGCGCCCACCGGCTGGTCGAAGAAGCCGATCTCGTTGGCCCACCAGAACGTGTCGTGCTCCCCAATCCGGCGCGGCAGCCACGGCGCGCGTCCGCACGCGACGACCACGTCGCGGCCGGCGTGATGGAGCTCCTCGGCGATCTGGAGCCCCGACTGCCCGGCACCGATCACCAGGATGGCGCCATCGGGCAGCGCGTCGGGGCGCCGGTAGTCGGACGTGTCGAGCTCGGCGATCCCGCTCGGCATCGACGAGTCGAGCGGTCGATGCGGACGCTGGTAGGCACCCGACGCCAGGACGACGCGATCGGCAAGGATCGGTCCGTCGGAGGTCGAGACGGAGAAGCCGCCGTCGGGCGCTGCCTCGATCGAATTGACCGCCACGCCCTCGCGCACCGGGGCGCCAATTGACGACGCGTAGCCTTCCAGGAACTGGACGAGATCGTCGCGCGGCATGAACCCATCCGGGTCGTCCCCGGCGTACGTGCCGCCGTCCCCCGGCAGCTGCACCGACCAGTTCGGCGTGACGAGGCAGAAGCTGTCCCATCTGTCGCGCCAGGCCTGTCCGACCCGTCCCCGGTCCAACACGACGTGCTCGATCCCCCGCTCGGTCAGCCGGTGGCTCATGGCCAGCCCGGCCTGTCCCGCGCCGACGACGAGAACGCGCACGCGTTCCATGGCGTCCAGTCTAGAACCGCGTCCAAACGCGTCCCGCGCGAGGCGGTGGCCTCCACCCACTTGTCGGCATCGGCGGCTACCATAGGACGGACATGGACCAGCCGATCCGCGAGATCTTCGATCAATTCAAGCAGCAACTGCCGGACATCGATCCGGTCGAGACCCAGGAATGGCTCGAGTCCCT
>DATHTG010000323.1:0-3489 GCA_035463515.1 Candidatus Limnocylindrales bacterium | reverse complement strand
AGCGGTCCGACACCGTGCTCCTGGAGCCACTGGCCCGCGGGTGACCATGGCGGGATCGACCCGGCGGGAGAGATGTGGTCGGTCGTGACAGAGTCGCCGAGGACCGCCAGCACGCGCGCGTCGACGATGTCGGCGACGGCCCTGCCGCCGGACGCGATGTCGTCGAGGAACGGTGGCCGGGCGACGTACGTCGACGAGTCATCCCATGCGTAGCGGTCGCCCTCCGGGATCGGCAGCGCGCGCCATCGATCGTCGCCCTCGAAGACGACCGCATAGGTGCGTCGGAAGAGCTCCGGGTCGATGGCGGTACCGATGACCGACCGGACCTCGTCCGGCGACGGCCAGATGTCGGTGAGGTACACCGGCCGACCGTCGCTGCCCGAGCCGAGCGGCTCGGTCGTCAGGTCGATGTCGACGCGACCGGCCAGTGCGAACGCGACGACCAGCGGTGGCGAGGCCAGATAGCTCGCGCGCGCGAGCGGGTGGATCCGGCCCTCGAAATTGCGGTTCCCGGAGAGCACGGCAGCCACGATCAGGTCGTTCTCCTCCACGGCCGAGGCGACCGCGGGGTCGAGAGGCCCGGAGTTACCGATGCAGGTCGTGCAGCCGTAGCCCGCCAGTGCGAACCCGAGCTGCTCGAGCGGATCCATCAGCCCGGCCGACTCGAGATAGCCGGTCACCGCCTTCGACCCCGGCGCAAGCGACGTCTTGACGGTCGGGCCGACACGGAGCCCACGCGCGACGGCGTTCCTCGCGAGCAGCCCTGCGCCGACCATCACGGTCGGGTTCGACGTGTTGGTACATGACGTGATCGCCGCGATCGCGACAGAGCCGGAGCTCAGTCCGACCGTCGCATCGCCGACGGACACCGACACGCTTCGGTAGGCTCCGCGTTCGACATCGGGAGCGGCCGGAGGGACCGGCGGCACCGGCGACGCGACGGGCTCCGACGACGCGAACGCCGGCGAGTCGGACGCCGGGAACGACTCCGAAGATGCCTCGTGGACGACGTCCTCTGGCGGCTGGCGCGGCGGCGGGGGCGCGCCGGGCGTCTCGAGCCCGTCGGGGAACGTCGAGCGGAAGTTCTTGCGGAGGTCGTGGAGCGGCACGCGATCCTGGGGTCGCCGTGGACCCGCGACGGATGGCTCGACCGTCGCAAGGTCGAGGGTCAGGACTTCGTCGAAGTCGGGCGTGGCGCCCGTCTCGCGCCAAAGGCCCTGCTCCTTGGCATAGCGCTCGACGAGGTCGACGCGCTCCGCGGATCGGCCGGTCAGGCGCAGGTACGACAGCGTCTCGTCGTCGATCGGGAAGAGGGTGGCTGTCGCGCCGAACTCGGGGCTCATGTTCGAGATCGTCGCCCGGTCGGCCAGCGACAGGCCGGCGAGCCCGTCGCCGGCGAACTCGACGAACGCGCCGACGACGCCATGCTTGCGCAGCATCTCGGTGACGACGAGGACGACATCTGTCGCCGTCGAGCCGCTGGGCAGGTCGCCTGTGAGTCGCACACCGACGACATGCGGCATCGGCTGATACAGCGGCTGGCCGAGCAGGACCGCCTCGGCCTCGATACCGCCGACACCGTAGCCGAGGACGCCGAGGGCATTGATCATGGTCGTGTGCGAGTCGGTCCCGACCAGCGTGTCCGGGAAGGCGACCCCATCGCGACGGTCGACGACCGGGGCAAGGAACTCGAGATTGACCTGGTGGACGATGCCGGTCCCCGGAGGGACGATCCGGAGGTTCCGGAAGGCCGTCTGGGCCCACCGCAGCAGCTGGTACCGCTCGCCGTTGCGCTCGTACTCACGCTCGACGTTGAACGCGAACGAGTCACTGGTCCCGAACCGATCGACCTGGACGGAGTGGTCGATGACGAGGTCGGCCGGGACGAGCGGGTTGACCTTCGCCGGGTCACCGCCGATGTCGCCCATCGCGTCGCGCATCGCCGCCAGATCGACGACTGCCGGGACGCCGGTGAGGTCCTGCAGGATGACCCGTGACGGCATGAACGGGATCTCAGCCTCAGCTGCCACGCCAGGGCGCCACGAGGCGAGCGTTTCGACGTCGGATGGGTCGACGACGGCGCCGGCATGGCGTAACAGGTTCTCGAGCAGGATGCGGACTGTGACGGGTGTCCGCGCGTCGGCCGTCAGGTCCGCGACGGCGTCCAGGCGGTAGAGATCCGGCAGCCCCGGGCCGAGGGACGCCCGGGCGCCGAAGGGATCGGCTGATGGCAACGCGTGCTACTCCGTTGGCTCGCTAGACTCGGTGCATGCAAGCGTACCGCGCTCGGGGCGCCAGGAGCGCCGACGGGGCGGGACGCCGTGCCGTGCGTCACGCGTGAAGCCCTGGGGCCGGCTGCCGGGCGACGATCCCGAGCGCGATCGCGCCGAGACCGAAGCGGCCATCAAGGACGCGGGCATCGACCTCGACCCGGTCCCGCAGGGCCACCACCGCCATGGCGATGGCGACGTCCACGCGGACGGCCACAGCCATCCCCATCAGCGCACCGGACCGGGCGAGACGCCCTCGACCGGGATCGTCGGGGCGGGCGCGGTCGGGACCGCGCTCGGCATCGCGCTCAGCCGTGCCGGCTGGCCGATCCAGGCCGTCGCCAGCCGCGACCAGGACCGGCGGACGCGCTTCGCCGCGGCAGTCGACGGCGCGCGGGCATTCGCAGAGGCGCAAGCCCTCATCGAGGAGGTGGAGCTCATCATCCTCGCGGTCCCCGACGACGCTCTTGGCCCGCTCGCACGCGAGATCCGGATGTACAGCGGCCAGGCGATGGTCCACACGAGCGGCGGTCTCGGCGCCGAGGTCCTCGCGCCGGCGATGGCCGCCGGGACCCAGATCGGGGCGTTCCACCCTCTGGTCGCCTTCGCCGACACCGAGCGGGCTGTCGCCGCACTCCATGGTGCGACGGTCGCCATCGAGGGTGACGACGAGCTGGCCGCGCTGCTGGCGACGATGGCCGAACGGATCGGCGCGCACCCGGTCCGACTGGCACCCGGCACGAAGGCGGCGTATCACGCCGCCGCTGTGCTCGCCGCTGGCGGCTTCGTCGCGCTGCTCGACGCGATCGCCGAGCTCGGCGCGGTCGCTGGCCTCGACGAAGCCGGCGCGCTCTCGATCTACGGACCGCTGATCGAGGGAACGCTCGGGAACGCCAGGGCGTTGGGCATCCGCGCAGCGCTCACCGGCCCGATGACACGCGGCGACACGGGCACGTTGGAGGCGCACCTGGAGGCCCTGCGCACACACGCGCCGGGGGTCCTGCCCCTCTATGTGGCCGCCGCGCACCGCGAGATCGACCTCGCGCTCGACCGTGGCGCGCTGGCACCGGAGACCGGCTCGCGCATGCGCGAATCACTCAGTAACGCGCTTGCAAGGCAGGACTGACC
Organism: Candidatus Limnocylindrales bacterium; assembly: GCA_035463515.1. Classification (GTDB taxonomy): domain Bacteria; phylum Chloroflexota; class Limnocylindria; order Limnocylindrales; family CSP1-4; genus SPCO01. The sequence continues at coordinate 91 of DATHTG010000323.1, read as the reverse complement.
TAGTACCATTGCGGCCCATGGGACATAGCATCGCCGCCAAGTACGCGGCTCGACCGGCGGCGCGTTTCGTGCGTCCGTCGAGCCGTGCTCG
>DATHTG010000322.1:0-1677 GCA_035463515.1 Candidatus Limnocylindrales bacterium | reverse complement strand
ACGAGGGCGCTCTCGACTCGGCGGTCGCGGCGACGTATGTCGCCCCGCCGGACCCCGGCACCCGCGGCGCGACGGCGATCACGCCGGGAACCGTCGATAGGACGAGCATCAACCTGTCCGCGCGCTACCGGGTCAGTCTGGCGCTGCGGTTCGGCAGCCGCGCCTTCAACGCGAACTCGCTCATCTCGATCACGAACACATCCGGCGGTCCGATCGACCGGGTGGAGCTGAACACGATCGCGGCGAAGCTCGGCGGGATGACGCTGCACGCTGTCGAGGTCGACGGAAAGCGCGTGACCGCGAAGATCAGCGACCAGACGATCATCGTGCCGCTCGGCGGGATCCTGGCCGCCGGCGAGACGGTCCGCCTCCGCGTCCACTACCTGTCGCACCTGCGCAGCTCGCTGACCGGATCGAACTGGATGTTCACGAGGGTGAACGGCATCGTCGACGCGTATCGCTGGATCCCCTGGGTCAGCCGCGTCACGCCGTTCACCCGACCGAACCACGGAGACCCGTTCGTCACGCCGGTCAGCCCCGAGGTCGACCTCACCGTCACGAGCGACCGACGGCTCGTCATCGCCTCCACCGCCGACCGCGTATCGGGCTCCGCCGACGGGCTCACCCAGCGACTCATCGCCCGAAACGTCCGCGACGTGACGATCACGGCCGCACCCGACTTCCGGACACGCACCGTCACCCTCGGCCCGACGAAGGTCCGCTACTACTACCGATCGACGGCGAACAAGGCGCTCATCGTCGACGCAGCCGTGGACGCCTTCCGGGCGATGCGCTCACGTCTCGGCATCTACCCGTACCCCGTCTACAAGGTCGTCCAGTCGGCGGGCGGCTACGGCATGGAATCCCCGGGGCTCACGTGGATCCCGTTCGGCGTGAGCAGCGCGAACCTGCGCTACCTCGTCGCCCACGAAACGGCGCACCAGTGGTTCTACGGGCTTGTCGGGAACGACCAGGCGCGCCAGCCGTTCGCCGACGAGGGGCTGGCGGACTTCATCGCGCGCGACATCACCCGCACGCGTCGGGCAAGCCGCTGCTCGACGCGCCGGCTCGACCTGTCGATCTACAAGTACAGCTCGGCCTGCTATTACGAGGTCATCTATATCCAGGGTGGCAACCTGCTGAACGAGGCGAAGCGGCGGATGGGCTCGTCGCTGTTCTGGTCGACACTTCGCAACTACGCCCAGGCGCAGCGCTACAGGATCTCGTCGACGCCGACGCTGCTCACGACGCTTGACGCCGCCACACCCGTCTCCCTGTCGTCGCTGTTCCGGTCTCGCTTCCCGAACTACTACTGATCGCTCCCGCGAGTCGGCGGTCGGCGGCGAGCGCCTGGGGCATCTGTCGGAATGACGCGGGCAGCAGCGGGTTCCAGGCGCGCCACGCGCTGACGAGCCAGGACGAGACGGACCGCTCCAGCGGCCCCCAGCGGAACCCGTACGCGTCACGGACCGCCGCCGGCAGGAGGCCAAGCGACGGCCACAGCGTCCAATCGTAGAGGCGAGAGTCGAGGCCGACCCGACCCAGGACCCCGGGGAGTGGCGGATGGAGGATCGACGCGGCGAGGTCCCGCGCCGTGTCGCCCACCACGACCGGCCCGCCCGGCCCGAGCTGCTCGGCGAGATACGCCTCGAACGCGTGGAGGTCGTCCGGCAGCAG
>DATHTG010000321.1:0-5891 GCA_035463515.1 Candidatus Limnocylindrales bacterium | reverse complement strand
GTCGGCCCGTGCCCGGGCGTCACTCGACCGCGGACGCACCAACGGCCGCTTGCGCGGCCGCCGATTGCGCCAGGCGTGCCGCCTGTCGGACGTGGCCGCTCGGCGGATCGCCGAGCTCGCGGAGGGGGAGTTCGCGAGCGGTCGGGGCACGGAACGGCTTCTGCGCGTCGCCCGGACCATCGCGGACCTCGATGGATCCGTCGGCGTTGAGGCGGCCCATATCGAGGAGGCGGCCTGGTACCGCTCGCCGATCAGCAAGCACGCCGCGCTGGCCTCCTGACGATGCTCGGGATCGGGGTAGCGCCGCTGCACGCGCCCCGAAACGACATGGATCCGTACGCCCCCGAACGGGACGCGTGGGCGGTCCTCGCCTCGGTGGTCGGCCTCGGCCCGATCGGCTTCGCCGCGCTCTTGGCTCGATACGGCTCCGCACTGGACGTCCTCGCCGATGCGGCTCGGCCCGGCGCGGTGAAGCGTCTCGTCGCGACACCCGGCGAGGACATCAGCAGACGCGATCGGCCGATCCGGGAGGACGTCGCCATAGCGATCGCTTCGGTGGCGCAGCGTGGGCCCGCCATCCTCGGGCGACTTCGAGAGCTCGATGTCCGCGTCGTGACGGTCGAGGAACCCGCGTATCCGGGGCGCCTGGCGGCGATCGCGATGCCGCCGCACGTCCTGTACCTGCGAGGACCGCACGCCGCGCTGGCGCGTGACCGTGCCGTCGCCGTGGTCGGAACGCGCCGGGCGACCTCGAGCGGTCGCGCGACGGCCGCGCGTATCGCGACGGCGCTCGTTTCAGCTGATGCCACCGTCGTCTCGGGCCTTGCCTTCGGCATCGACGGCGCCGCCCACGAGGCGACGCTCCGGGCGGGCGGCACGACAGTAGCGGTCATCGGCGGCGGCCACGCGACGCTGGGACCGCCGAGTCACCGGCGGCTTGGCGAGGCGATCGTCGCGGGCGGCGGGGCCGTGGTGTCGGAGCACGCCCCGGATACCCCGCCAAGCCACGGCACATTTCCCCGGCGGAACAGGATCATCAGCGGCCTCACCGATGCGACGGTCGTCGTGGAGGCTCCGGCGAAGTCCGGCGCCCTGATCACCGCATCCTGGGCGCTCGAACAGGGGAGGGGCTGTTTCATCGTCCCTGGCCCGCTCGACAGCCGTGCCTCGGCGGGCAGCCTCGCGTTCCTGCGTGAATTCGCGGAGCTGGCGAGCCTCGTGGCCGGCATCCCGCAGCTCATCGCCGATCTTGGCTTCACGGGGGAGCGGCGAGCCGGACGAGACGCACTCGCGACGGCATCCGCCCAAGAGCTCGGGATCACTGAGGCGGTGATCGCCAGCTCGCTGATCGCCGGCCATGCCACGGTCGACGAACTGGTGGCGGCGACGGACCTGCCGATCGCGACCGTCCTCTCCGCGCTGACGCTGCTCCAGCGGCGCGGCCTCGTGCTCGGCGCGCACGGAAGGTACCGGCCGGCCGGGACACTGATGGGTGAGCAGACGGTGTTCTGGAAGGAGGCCGAAGAGGAGCGCCGACCTCGCCGGATTGCCCGGGCTGGACAGCCTTTGCTACCCTGACAGGCGCATCCGCCCCCAGTGTGATGCGGCGACATGGCGGAACCCCCATCCCCGTCGCCCCCGCCCAGCAGCCGGGTCCTGTATTGCGGAAGCTCCTCATCGCGATCCTGGCCGTTCCCGTGCTGACCGGCGTGTACGCCACGTCGGTCCTCGGTCGGTCAAGGGTCATCCGCGGCGGCGTCGCGATCGCTCTCGGAGCGATCGTCGCGCTCGGTGCGATCTCGTTCGCCCGACCGGCGGCCACGACGGCCTCACCGGCGTCCGACATCGCCCCGCTCACCCAAGCCGCCTTCCGGATGGCCGTCGCCACCAACATCGATCTTCGCGCGCCGGCGAGCATCCTGTTCACGACGCCGATGCAGCGCGAATCGGTCGCCTCGTCCCTGTCGATCCAGCCACCGGTCCCGTTCGAGCTGGCGTGGAGCGCGGACGACACGAGCGTGACGATCGTGCCGACCGCGAACTGGGAGCCGTCGACGTACTACACGGTCTCGGTCGGCGCAGGCGCCCTCGGGACGAGCGGGCGACCGATGACCAAGCCCGTCCGTACCGCTTTCCTCACCCGCGACGCGGCGACCGCGACGCTTGGCGCGACGTCGAAGATCGCGAAGCGCATCACGATCGACTCCGGGTTCACGATCGGGTTCGACCAGCCGGTCGACCTGCTGTCCGTCGGCTCGTCGATCCGGCTGGACCCGCCGCTGACCGGTGCGCTGACTCGCACGACGGGGCCGAACGGCGCATCCACGTACACGTTCATCCCGGCCAGCCCGCTGGCGCCGGACACGAAGTACCGGATGATCGTCGACGGCGTCCGGGATGCCGCCGGCGTCGAGATCGCCCCGATCACGCTCGCGCTGCGCACCGTCGCGGCTCCTGAGGTCGTCCGCTTCCGGCCGAACTCGGGAATGAAGGACATGCTGCGCGACGCCACGATCTCGGTGCGCTTCTCCAAGCCGATGGATCGTGCCTCGGTCAAGAAGGCGTTCTCCGCCACGGCCGACGGTAAGCGCATCACGGGCAAGGTCACGTTCGCCGACGAGGACACGGTGCTGGTGTTCGACCCGACCTCGAACCTGCCGTACGGCGCATCGGTCGTCGCGACGGTCGCTCCGACCGCCCGCAGTGCCGACGAGGTCCCCCTCGGCGTCACGAAGAAGGCCACGTTCACGGTCGTGCCGAAGCCGGCCGCGACGAAGCAGCAGACGTCGACCCGGACGACCACGCGTCAGATCCCGCGCGACGGCGGTGGCGGTGGCACGGTCGGTGGCGGCAGCTGGGGCGCGGTCGAGCGCTACTACCTCAAGCTCATGAACTGCACGAGGACCGGCGGCTGGGTGACCTCTGGCGGCGACTGCAGCAGCCCCGGCGGACGCAGCGTGGCAGCGCTCAAGCTCGACACCGGGATCAGCGCGAAGGTCGCACGGCCGTACGCCAAGAAGCTGGCCGTCAACAACATGTGCACCCACTTCAGTGGTGGGAACCCGGGTGATCGTCTCCGCCGTGCCGGATACACGAGCTACCGCTGGGCCGAGAACCTCGGTTGCCGCTCCGGGAATCCCTACAGTGCCGTGCTCGGCAGCCACCGCTTCTTCCAGAACGAGAAGCCGTACAACGGCGGCCACTACGTGAACATGATGAACGCGAAGTACGACCGCGCTGGGATCGGCGTCTGGGTGTCCGGCGGCCGCGTCCGGCTCGTCGTCGACTTCTACCACCCGTAGGGGGACCATCGGGCCACTCCCTTCAGGCGGTGCGTACGGGCACGATGCCCCCATGCTCCGCAACACCGTCGTCCATATCACCAACGAGCAGCCGCTGCTTGCCGACCTGTTCGAGCTGCCGAACCCGACCGACGTCGCGGTGCGGTTGACGAACCTGCGCTCGCTCGACGGGAAGCGCCCGATCTTCGTCGACGACTCGAAGTCCGTGTTCCTGTTCCCTTACCACCGCGTGTCGTTCATCGAGATCCCGCAGCACGCTGTCGCCGGCACGGAGCTCGGCGATGCTGTGCCCGTGCCGACGAATGCCTTGGTGCCTGTCGGGGCTGCCGCTCCGGGCGCTGAGCGCGTCGAGGACGATGAGCTCGAGATCGACGAGGACTTCCTGCGCCGTATCCGCGAGGTCTGATCCAGCCCCTACGGGGCTGACGGCGTCGCGTTGCCCGACCGTCGCCGTCGATACGGGTGCGCGAAGGACCCGGTGCTACTATCCCCGCCGTGTCCAAGAACCTCGTGATCGTCGAGTCGCCTGCGAAGGCGCGGACGATCGAGCGCTACCTGGGCGACGACTACCGCGTCCTGGCCTCGTACGGCCACGTCCGCGATCTTCCCGAGAACCCCGGCAAGGGCAAGTTCGGGGTCGACGTCGACCACGGTTTCCTCCCCGAATACGTGATCAACGAGGACCGGCGCAAGCAGGTCAACGACATCGAGAAGGCCGCCAAGGGCTCCGACCTCGTCTATCTCGCCACCGACCTCGACCGCGAGGGCGAGGCCATCGCGTGGCACGTAGCCGAGGCTGCCCACGTCCCGTCCGAGAAGACGCGCCGCGTGACGTTCAGCGAGATCACCGAGCCGGCGATCCGCGCGGCGTTCGCCAACCCGCGCGACATCGACCGCAACCTGGTCGACGCGCAGCAGACGCGGCGGATCGTCGACCGACTCGTCGGGTACACGCTCAGTCCACTGTTGTCGCGCAAGGTCCGCGGCGGGCTCTCGGCTGGTCGCGTCCAGTCGGTCGCAGTGCGGCTCGTCGTCGAGCGCGAGCGCCAGATCGAGGCGTTCACGCCACGCGAGTACTGGACGATCGAGGCGCTGCTCGCGACCGCGCGGGGTGAGACGTTCGCCGCCGAGCTCGTCCGCATCGACGGGGAGGCGCTCGACCTGCCGGACGAGGCCACCACCGAGCGTCACGTGGCGGCCCTGCAGGAGGCGCATCCCGTCGTCCGCAAGATCGGGGTCCGGACCCAGAAGCGCTCTCCGGCGCCGCCGTTCACGACGTCGACCCTCCAGCAGGAGGCCAGTCGGAAGCTCTCGTTCAGCCCGAAACGGACGATGTCGATCGCCCAACGGTTGTACGAGGGCGTCGAGACGCCCGACGGCCACATCGGGCTCATCACCTACATGCGGACCGACTCGACCTCGATGGCCGGTGTCGCGATGGGCGAGGCACGCGACGTGATCGCCGGTCGCTATGGCGACGAGTTCACGATGGCGAAAGGTCGCGTCTACAAGACGACCTCGAAGGGCGCGCAGGAAGCCCACGAATCGATCCGGCCGACCAGCTTCCGGCGAGACCCCGACTCGCTCGAGGGCACGCTGAAGCCCGAGGAGCTGCGGCTGTACCGGCTCATCTGGCAGCGAGCCCTGGCATCGCAGATGGCCCCGAAGGAGCTCGAGACGACGACCGTCGATCTGGTCGACGGGCCGTACGAGCTGCGCGCGACGTCGACGCGAACGCTGTTCGAGGGCTTCGCGAGGGTCTACACGGAGGGTCGTGACGACGACAGCGCCGAGGACGAAGAGACCGCTCGACGGTTGCCGGTGCTCGCCGAAGGCGACCCGACCGACGTCCGGGAGATCACTCCGACGCAGCACTTCACCGAACCGCCCCCACGCTTCACCGAGGCCACGCTCATCAAGGCGCTGGAGGAGCACGGCATCGGCCGCCCGTCGACGTACGCGGCGACGATCTCGACGATCATCGATCGCGGGTACGTGCGGGTCGAGGAGCGGCGACTCCACCCGGAGCTGGTCGCGGGGATCGTGACGGACCTGCTCGTCGAGCACTTCGGCGACTACGTCGACCTGGAGTTCACGGCCCGGATGGAGGAGGAGCTCGACGAGATCGCCCGGGGCGAGCGCGCCTGGGTGCCGCTGCTCGAGGCGTTCTACGGGCCGCTTCGCGATCGCGTCGCCGAGAAGCGCAGGGAATTGCGCCGCAGCGACTTCACGACCGAGCCGACCGACGAGGTGTGCTCCGAGGGTCACCCGATGGTCATCCGGCTCGGGCGCAATGGCCGTTTCCTGGCCTGCTCGATGTACCCGGAGCACAAGGAGACACGGCCACTCCCCGGAGAGGAGCCGCCGCCCCAGGAGGGCACCGGCGAGGTGTGCCCCAAGTGCGGCGAGGGGACGCTCGTCGGCCGTCGCGGCCGGTTCGGTCCGTTCGTCGGCTGCTCACGCTACCCCGAATGCGACTACATCAAGCGCGAGGGGCCGCCGCCGCCCGAGCCCCTGCCGTTCGAGGTCGCCTGCCCCAAGAACAACGACGGCCACCTCGTCCCGCGTCGCGCGCGGCGGACCGGGAAC
>DATHTG010000320.1:0-14461 GCA_035463515.1 Candidatus Limnocylindrales bacterium | reverse complement strand
CGACGTCGGCGCCGTACCAGGTCGGTCGCTACGGCATGTACGAGATCCTCGACGCGGCCGCGATCGGCCGCGCGATCCGCGCGCGACGTCGTCCGGAGGGCCCGGTGGTGAAGCCGTGGCTCGTCGGGGACAAGGCGCTGTTCTGGTGGAGCGACCCGATGCCGGCCCTCGGTGGCGTCGGCCACGGCGTCGCAAGGCGGATCGGCCGGGTCGTCGAACGCGTGCGGGGCCTCGGGCGGCCGTCCGTGGCGGGGAGGGAAGCCTCGAACCGCGTCGTCTCTACGCGCTGAACATACGAATCTCGCGGCCCATACCAGCCGGACCCTCGGTTCCCGCAGGTTTGACACTGCGGACGAGCCGCCCATATCCTCGCCCGCATCTGGCCCCGAGCCCGTCCGCCGGTCCTCCGGTGGCGCGCACAGGTCACGCCGGGAGGAGCGCTGATCTTGTGGCCGACACGTCTGGAGTGCGAACGAACGTGCCCGCCGTCGACGTCAGGCTCGTGGATGTGGTCAAGCGATTCGGCGAGACGGTCGCGGTCGACCACATCGACCTCGAGGTCATGGACGGCGAGTTCTTCAGCCTCCTCGGTCCCTCGGGTTGCGGCAAGACGACGACCCTGCGGATGATCGGCGGCTTCGAGGAGCCGACATCCGGCCTCATCGAGCTCCAGGGCGAGGACGTCACCTGGCTGCCGCCGTTCAAGCGCAACGTGAACACGGTCTTCCAGAACTACGCCCTGTTCCCCCATCTCACGATCTACGAGAACGTCGCATTCGGGCTGCGTCGGAAGGGCGTGCCCGATCGCGAGGTGAAGTCGCGCGTCGGCGAGATGCTCGCGCTCGTCGAGCTGCCAGGCTACGAGCGCCGCAAGCCGACCCAGATCAGCGGCGGGCAGGCACAACGCGTCGCGCTGGCCAGGGCGCTGATCAACCGACCGGCCGTCCTGCTGCTCGACGAGCCCCTCGGCGCTCTCGACCTCAAGCTGCGCAAGCAGATGCAGGTCGAGCTCAAACGCATCCAGCAGGAGGTCGGGATCACCTTCATCTATGTGACCCACGACCAGGAGGAAGCGATGACGATGTCCGATCGCATCGCCGTCATGAACCGCGGTCGGTACGAGCAGCTGGGCGACCCCGAAAGCCTGTACGAGCGGCCGGCGACACCGTTCGTCGCCGGCTTCCTCGGCGTCAGCAACCTGCTTCCGGGGGCCGTGCAAGGCGTCGATGGGCGATACGCGTCGGTCAAGCTTGCAGACGACACGATCGTCCGCGCTCCGAGTGCGCTGGTCGACGGGGAGGTCGACATCAGCGTCGGCGTCCGGCCCGAGAAGATCCGGCTTCGTGAACCGGCGGGGAGCGATCCCACGCCCCCCGGACACAACGAGCTGCACGGCGTCGTGCGAGACGCCTCATATCTGGGTGTCAGCACCCAGTATCAGGTCGAGGCGCGCGGTGGCGCGCGGCTGACCGTCTACGAACAGAACGTCGAGCGCGCCACTCGATCGGAGCTCTGGGGCCCCGGCGAGGAGGTCCTGTTGACGTGGTCACCCGACCACAGCTTCGTCGTCGCTGTGCCGACAGCGATGTCAGACACCGCCACGGTCCCCCGAGCCGCGGCCGTCCAGGAGGAGACACCCGCATGACCGATACGCGCCCGCCGCTCGCGGCGGATCTGACCCGTCGACGCTTCCTGCAGGGCACGGCCCTCGCCGGCACTGCGGCGTTCCTCGCCGCGTGCGGGACGCCGCCGCAAAGCAGCGGCAGTGCACCATCCGCCGCCGCGAGTGCGTCGGCCGGCGCGAGCGCCAGTGCCAGCGCGAGTGCGGCAGCGACGCCGGCGAGCAGCGGAACGCTGCGGTTCGCGAATTGGATCGGCTATATCGACGTCAGCGAGGACGAGACCACCCACCCGACGCTCGACAAGTTCCAGTCGGAGACCGGCATCACGGTCGACTACCAGGAGGCGGTCGACGACAACGAGACGTTCTTCACAAGCGATCTGCAGGCGCCCCTCGATGCCGGCCAGCCGACGGAGTGGGATCTCGTCGTCGTGACGGACTGGATGGTCGCCCGGCTCATCCGTCTCGGCTGGGTCGAGACGATCGACACGAGCCTGACCCCGAACTTCGTCGCCAACATCGCCGACAACTACAAGGGCCGCTCGTTCGACCCCGACACCAACCTCGCGGCGCCGTGGCAGTCGGGCATGACCGGCATCGGCTACGACAAGAACAAGACCGGTGACCAGGACTCGCTCGACGTGTTCTTCTCGAACGAATTCAAGGGCAAGCTGACGTACCTCTCGGAGATGCGGGACACCATCGGACTCGCCGCAATCCGTCAGGGTGCAAAGCCGGAGGAGCTGACGCAGGAGCAGTTCGACGCCGCGCTGGCCGACGTCGACAAGGCGATCAAGGACGGCATCGTCCGCCAGGTGACCGGCAACTCGTACGTCGAGGACATGGCCGGCGGCGGCGTCACCATCGCGATGGCGTGGTCCGGCGACGTCCTGACGCTGCTGGTTCCCGATCAGAAGCCGGACCAGGACTTCCAGTGGGCGCTCCCCAAGGAAGGCGGCATGCTCTGGACGGACAACATGGTCATCCCCAAGGGCACGCCCAACAAGGCCCAGGCGGAGCGCTGGATCGACTTCTATTACGAACCTCAGAACGCCGCGACGATCGAGGCGTACGTGAATTACGTCTGCCCGGTCAAGGGCGCGAAGGACATCATGCTCGAGAGCGACCCGGAGCTCGCCAACAACCCGCTCATCTTCCCGCCGGACGACTGGGTCTCGCGCCTGCACATCTTCCGCGCGACGACCGCGGAGGAGGAGACGTCCTGGAGCGAGGCCTTCACCAAGGCGATGGGCCTCTGATCGCAGATGCGGCGCGCCCTCCGTCTCCGGGCGGCCGCGCCGTATCTCCTGCTGCTCCCAGGGCTGCTGTGGCTCGTCCTGTTCTACGTCTACCCGGCGCTCCAGATGTTCCTGACGTCGTTGTGGACCGGCAATATCGACTCGGGCTACACGCAGACGTGGAACTGGGGCATCTACCCGGAGGCGATCTCCGAGTACTGGCCGTGGCTCGCCCGCTCCATCGTGTACGGCGGGCTGGCCACGATCCTCGCCTTCTCGCTCGGGTTCCCGCTCGCGTATGCGATCGCCTTCCGGGGCGGCGCGTACAAGAACATCCTGCTGTTCCTCGTCATCGCCCCGTTCTTCACGAGCTTCCTGCTTCGCACGATCTCGTGGAAGATCATCCTCGCCGACTCCGGGCTCATCCTGGGGCCGCTGAAGGACATCGGGCTCGTCCCTGAGGAGTTCCGCCTGCTGGCGACGCCCGCTGCCGTCGTAGCGGGCATCACGTACAACTTCCTGCCGTTCATGACGCTGCCCCTGTACGTCGCACTCGAGAAGATCGACCGGCGTCTCATCGAAGCGGCGGAGGACCTGTACGCGGGCCCGTGGCGGCCGCAGGGCACGATCGCCGGTCTGCTGATCGGCGGCGTGCTCGGCATCGTCGTGGGGCTGGTGATGGGCTACCCGGCGGTGCTCGTGGGCGTCGTGTTCGCCGCCGTGGGCGCGGCGATCGGCACATTCCTGATCAGCCAGGCATTCATCCGTGTGACGCTGCCACTGGCACTCCCGGGCATCTTCGCCGGGTCCTTGTTGACGTTCATCCCGGCGGTCGGTGACTTCGTCAATGCCGAGCTCCTCGGCAATCCCCAGTCGCTCATGATCGGGAACGTGATCCAGGCGCGCTACCTGCAGGTGACCGACTACCCGACCGCGTCGGCGCTGTCGTTCATCCTCATGCTGGCGATCCTGATCGGCCTGTTCATCTACGCCCGGCTGATCGGGACAGAGGAGCTGACGGGGGCGTCGATATGATGGCGACGACCTCGGCGGCGGTCGCTGCTCGACGGGCTCCGGCGGCGAGGCTCGGGCGCGTGGTCGACCGGTGGCTGCTGCCGATCTACGTTCGGGGCGTGACCGCGTATCTGATCCTGCCGGTCGCCGTGATGATCCTGTTCAGCTTCAAGGACCCGACAGGCAGGTCGAACCTCAACTGGCGCGAGTTCTCCTTCGGTGCCTGGCTCAACCCGCTTGGCCGGCCGGGGTTGGCCGAGGCCGTCCGCAACAGCCTCCTCGTGGCGGCGCTCTCGACCCTGATCGCGACGGCCCTTGGGACCATGGTCGGTCTCGCCCTGTCGCGTTATGCGTTCCGCGGTCGCGCCGCGACGAACGTGCTGATCTTCCTGCCGATGTCGACACCGGAGATCGTGCTCGGCGCGTCGCTGCTGACGATGTTCGTCGCGTCCGTCCAACTGCCGCTGCCCCAGGGCGTGCTCTTCCCGCTGAACATCCGGACCATCCTCATCGCGCACATCATGTTCAACATCAGCTATGTGGTCGTCACCGTGAAGGCGCGCCTGGCGAACTTCCCGCGGCATCTCGAGGAAGCCGCGATGGATCTCGGCGCGAACGAGTGGACGACGTTCTGGAAGGTCACGTTCCCGCTCATCCTGCCCGGCGTGATCGCGGCGGCGCTGCTGGCGTTCAGCCTCTCGATCGACGACTACGTCGTGACCGCGTTCACCTCCGGCCAGACCGAGACGTTCCCGCTCTTCATCTATGGGTCGCAGTTGCGCGGCATCCCGGTCCAGGTGAACGTGATCGGCACGATCATCTTCGTGTCGGCGGTGCTGCTCGTGGTGCTGACGACCCTTTGGCAGCGCCGGGTGTCGGCGCGCGATTACGGAGCCGGTGTATGACGACCGAGATGACGGACACGACCGACCGCAGCGGGACGGGCGGGGCACTTCCCGATCACAGCGTCATCCCGCCGGTCTGGAGCCGCATCACCAACCTCGACGTCGACCGTGGTGAGGGCTCGTGGCTGATCACCCGCGACGGAGAGCGCTACCTCGACTACTCGTCGGGCATCGGCGTCACGAACACCGGCCACGCGCACCCGCGTGTCGCGGCCGCGATCGCGGCACAGGCGCAGAAGCTGCTCCATGGGCAGCAGAACATCCTGTATCACGAGCCCGGGCTGCGGCTGTACGACCGTCTGCCGAACCTCCTGCCCGGCGGCCCGTACAAGGCGTTCCTGTCGAACTCGGGCGCTGAGGCCATCGAGGCATCCGTCAAGCTCGCCCGGGTCGCCACTGGCCGGCCCGTCATCCTGGCGTTCCGGTACGGATATCACGGCCGGACGGCGCAGACCATGGCCCTCACGACAGCCAAGGACGTGTACCGCGCGGCCTTCGAGCCGTTGCCGGGAAGCGTGTACCACACGGCGTACCCGTACTGCTATCGAGCGGCTGGCGGGTCCCATGACCCGTCCGCTTGCACGTGCGACTGGGAGGAGCAGCTCGACCTGACCTTCCATCAGTACATCTACCCCGACCAGGTCGCGGCCATCATCATCGAGCCGGTGCTCGGCGAGGGCGGCTACATCGTCCCGCCACCCGACTTCCTGCCGCGCCTGCGCGAGATCACCCGCCGCCACGGGATCCTGCTCATCGCCGATGAGGTGCAGACGGGGTTCGGGCGGACCGGCCAGATGTTCGCGGTCATGCATTACGACGTCGAGCCGGACATCCTCGTCATCGCGAAGGGCATCGCCTCCGGGCTGCCGCTGTCGGGCATCCTCGCGCGCGAGGAGCTCATGGCGCGCTGGAAGCCCGGGACGCATGGCGGCACGTACGGCGGCAACGTCGTGTCGTGCGCCGCCGCGAACGCGACGCTCGACGTGATCCAGGACGAAGGTCTCGTGGCGAACGCAGCAGAACGGGGCCGCCAGTTCCTGGCGGGTCTCAAGACGCTTCAGGGAACCTACCGGTCGATCGGCGACACCCGCGGGCTCGGCCTGATGGTCGCGATGGAGTTCGTGAAGCCGGGTGAGGGCGACGGGCGCGTCCCCGATCCCGACCTCACCAAGCGCGTCCAGGCAGAGGCGCTCGCGCGCAACCTCATCGTCCTGACCGCCGGTACGTACGTGAACGTGATCCGGATCATCCCGCCGCTCGTGACGACGTCGGACGAGGTGGAGCTCGCGCTGTCGATCCTCGACGAGTCGCTGGCAGCCGCGGGCGCCTGACCGCGACCGGCGGATCGGACCGTGGCGCGCGGCGGCAACCACGCGATCGAGGCTGCACGCGAGCGAGTGGCCGCGACGCTCGAACGGGCCCGCCACGTCGCGCTCGAGCGGCTGATCATCGGGAGATCGAGTCCCGCGACGGACCATGCACGCCGCGTGGCGCTCACGGCGGCCGACGCCGCCGATCGATCGGATCTCGTACGCGACGCCCGTGAAACGGCGACCGGCTGGGTCACTCGATCGTTCTCGGAGCGCGCGTACTCCGGGACGTGGGCACTGACCGAAATGTCGATGTCCGTGACACGCCCTGCCGATCGCGCCGCGGTCGCCGAGGCGCTCGCAGACGCCGTGACCGCCGACGCCGTCGAGGATCTGGTCGACGGGGACACGGGCGACGCGCTCCGAGCGAGGTGGGACACCATCGAGAGCGCAGGACCGCTCCCGGAGCCCGGGGCGTTGAGCGGCATCACCTCCGGGTTGACCGGTGGTCGGCGCTCACTACCTGCCGGGATCGCCGTCCTCGCGGTCGGGATCGGCTTCCTCCTGATGGGAAGCGTGTTGGCGATCGGTTTCGTGGTGGCCGGCGTCGTCATCATCGGGAATGCGCTGCGTGGCCGGTCGGCATGAGCAGGGTCGGCAGCCGCTAGCTCGCGTCCGCGAGTCGCCCCCTCACGGTGTCGTGCAGGAGACCATTCGAAGCGACGATCGTGCCGGCCTCGATGTCCCGCTCGCCGTCGAAGCTCGTCACACGGCCGCCCGCCTCCTCGACGAGGACCGTCGGGGCGGCGGCGTCCCACGACTTGAGCCCGACCTCGATCATCGCCTCGGCGGCCCCTTCGGCGATCAGTGCGTACCCCCAGAAGTCGCCGAATCCCCGGTCGCGCCAGCTGGCGCGCAGCAGGTCGTCGAAGCCGGGGGCGAGTCCAGACTCGATGATCTCGCGCCCGGATCCGTAGAGCAGGTGCGAGTCCTCCAATCGGCTCACCTCGGAAACCCGGATGCGCCGCGCCTTCCCGTCCCGCTCGCGCGCCCACGCACCGCCGCCCCGATACGCCCACCAGCGCTCGCCGAGCGCCGGCGCGGACAGCACGCCGACCTGGAGCTCGCCATCGCGCTCGGCCGCCAGCAGCGTGCCGAACAACGGCACGCCGCGGATGAAGTTGTGCGTGCCGTCGATCGGATCGATGTACCAGCGCACCGACGCATCCCCGGCCTCGACGCCGTACTCCTCGCCGACGAGTCCGTGGTCGGGGAATGCGTCGGCCAGGCGGTCGCGGATCAGCCGCTCGATCGCCGTATCGGCCTGGGTCACGAACGTCCGATCGGGCTTCGTGTCGATGGTCAGGTCGCGCCGAAAATGGGCTCGCGCGACCTCGTCCGCCGCGTCGCACGCCGCCGATGCGACGTCCAACCACCGGCGAAGCTCGTCCTCGGGACCCCGCCGGCGCGACGTCGACCAGTCCGCGCCGTACGCCGCTTGGCCGGTCACGAGCGGACCCGCTCGTTGGCGGGGTCATAGAGCGGCTCACGGGCGACCTCGAAGCCGACCCACCTGCCGAACACCTCGACCTCGCCGTGCGTGCCGATGCCACGGTCCGGCGGCAGGTAGGCGTACGCGATCGACGTCTCGACGGCGAAGCCCTGGCCACCGCTGGTGACCCGCCCGACGACCTGGCCGTCGATCCGGACCGGCTCGTTCCCGAGGCAGACGTCGAGCGCATCGTCAAGGACGAGGCAGCGCAGCCGCTTGCGCGGTCCGGCCTCGCGCGCAGCGAGGAGCGCGTCGCGCGCGATCGACGGCTCCGCCTTTTCGAGGGCGACGGCGAACCCGAGGCCGGCCTCGAACGGCGTCTCATCGGGCGTGATGTCACTCGACCAGACGCGGTAGCCCTTCTCGAGTCGAAGCGCATCGATCGCCCGGTAGCCGCCCGCGACCATCCCGTGTTCCCGACCCGCCTCCCAAAGCGTCGACCACAGCGCCCGACCGTACTCGGTCGGCGCGTACAGCTCCCATCCGAGCTCGCCGACGTAGGTGACGCGCAATGCCAGCAGTGGTACGGACCCGACGCTGATCTCGCGTGCGGTGAGGAATGGGAAGCCCGCGTTGGTCAGGTCATCACGTGTCAGCGGAGCGAGGATGTCCCGAGCGTTCGGCCCCCACAGCCCGAGACAGACCAGGCTCGACGTGATATCGCGGACGGCCACCGACCCATCCGCCGGTAGGTTCGACCGCAGCCAGCCCAGATCGTGGTTGCCGTACGCGGTCCCCGTCACGAGCATGAATCGATCTGACGCAAGCCGAGTCACCGTGAGATCGGCCTGGATCCCGCCGCGCCGGTCGAGCAGCTGCGTGTAGACGATCGCGCCGATCGGGCGGTCGATATCGTTGCCGGCGACACTTTGCAGGAAGGCACAGGCGCCCGGGCCGCTCACCTCGATCTTGGCGAACGAGGTCTCATCGAACAGTGCGGCGGCCTGGCGGGTCGCGAATGCCTCCGCCGCGATCGCGGGAGACCAATGTTGACCTGCCCAGCCCCGTGGACGCAGCTTTTCGAGCCGTTCGCGACCACCGAACCGCGGGTCGTCGACATTCGGTTCGAACCAGTTCGGCCGCTCCCACCCGGACTTTTCGCCGAATACGGCACCAAGAGCGGTGAGGTCGTCGTACGTCGGTGACGTCCGCAGGGGTCGGCCGGCCTGGCGCTCCTCGTTCGGGTAGTGGATGTCGTAGTAGGTCGCGTAGTTCTCGATCGATCTCGCCAGCGTGTACGCCCTCGATCGATACGCGGCGCCGAACCGCCGGATGTCCATCTTCCAGAGATCGAGCTCGGGCTCGCCGTCGACGATCCAGCTGGCCATCTGCCGACCGATCCCCCCGGCGCCGGCGATGCCGTGGGCGCAGAAGCCCGCCGCGACCCAGAAGCCGCGGACATCGGACTCGCCAAGGATGAACTCGTTGTCCGGGGTGAATGCCTCAGGCCCGTTGATGATCCGGCTGACCCGGGCATCGGCCATCGCCGGCACCCGCCGGATGGCGCCCGCCATGATCGGCTCGAAGCGAGGCATGTCGGGCGCCAGGAGCTTGCCGTTGAAGTCGGCGGGGATGCCGTCGAGGCCCCACGGGTCTGGGTCGCGCTCGTAGCCACCCATGCACAGCCCGCCGACCTCCTCGCGAAAGTAGACGAGGTTGTCGGGATCGCGCAGTTGTGGCAAGCCCGGGTGGACGCCGTCGATCGGCTCGGTGAACAGGTATTGGTGCGCGATGGGGATGATCGGAACCGTCACCCCGACCATGCCGCCGATCTCCGGCGCGAACATCCCCGAAGCGTTCACCACGATTTCGGTGCCGATCTCGCTGCGCTCGCCCTGGTGCTCGACGGTCACGCCGGTCACACGGCCCTGGTCGACGGCGATCCCGACGACACGGGTCCGCGTTCGGATCGAGACCCCGCGCTTGCGCGCACCCGCTGCAAGTGCCTGCGCGAGCCCGGAAGGGTCGAGCCAGCCGTCGGTCGGCAGCCATACCCCACCGAGGACGCCGTCGCTCGACATGAGGGGGAAGCGGTCCTGCGCCTCCTGGGCATCGATGAGCTCCATGGGCAGGCCGAAGGTCTTGGCCCAGCCCGCCTGCCGCTCCAACTCCTCCATCCGTTCCGTGGAGGACGCCAGCCGGATCGAGCCGACCTCATGCCACGACGGATCGACCCCGGTCTCGTCGCGCAGCCGGCGGTAGAGCGCGGAGCCGTACATCATCATCTTCGTCAGCGTCACGGTGCCGCGCAGTTGGCCGACCAGGCCCGCGCTGTGGAAGGTCGACCCGCTCGTCAGTTCGGCCCGCTCGAGGAGGACGATGTCGCTCCAGCCGCGCTCCGCGAGGTGATAGGCGATGGACGTCCCGCCGACGCCGCCGCCGATGATCACGACCCGGGCATGGTCCATCGCCGAAGCGTAGCCTCGACGGGTCCGGTTCGAAGGCTCGTTGCGGATCATCCGCTAGGCTGGCCGCCGCATGTCAGGGACTCCGCCGCACGATCCGCTGTCCGAGTCGCCGCACGAGCCGGTCCCGCGGCCGGGATCGCCGCGGGTCGTCGACTCGACGCAGCTTGCCCTCGGGGCGCTCGTGTTCGTCGCCACGCTCGTGCTGTTGCTCGGGCTCGCATCGGTCTGGACTCGTGGTGGCGGCGCGCCCGGCGCATCAGGCAGCGGGCAGGCCGTCGGTAGCCCGTCGCCGCCACCGACCGTCTCGGCGTCACCGACCGAGCCTCCGACGGCGTCCGCGGCGTCCACCTCCCCGTCGCCCAGCCTGCCATCGTCGTCCGCCGCCGCCACGGACGCGCCTGTCGCGGTGCTCGTCGGCGCGGGTGACATCGGCGACTGTGGCACCCAGGAGGACACCGAGACAGCGGCGCTCCTCGATGGCATCGAGGGCACCGTTTTCACAGCCGGCGACAACGCCTACGAGAACGGAACGGCGAAGGAGTTCGCCACCTGCTACGACGAGACGTGGGGCCGGCACAAGGAGCGGACCCGACCGGCGCCCGGCAATCACGACTGGAACACGTCGGGGTTGAGCGGCTACCTCGGCTATTTCGGCGATGCCGCCAAGGGCGCTGACGGCCACTCCTGGTACTCGTACGACCTCGGGGCCTGGCACGTGATCGTGCTCGACTCCGAATGCGCCAAGGTCGGCGGGTGCGGCACGGATTCCCCGCAGGGTCGATGGCTGGCCGCTGATCTCGCCGCATCCGACGCGAGGTGCACCGTCGCCATCTGGCACAAGCCGCGGTTCACCTCGGGCGAGCACGGCAACGACCGCTCCGTCGCCCCGTTCTGGACGGCGCTGTACCGCGCCGGAGCCGATGTGGTGATCAACGGCCACGACCACGACTACGAGCGCTTCGCGCCCCAGGATCCGACGGCCCGCGAGGACCGGGACCGCGGGATCCGCGAGTTCGTGGTCGGCACGGGTGGGACGCCGCTACGCACGTTCGAGAGACCGGTCGCGAACAGTGAGCTGCGGGCGGCCGTCGTCCACGGGGTCTTCAAGCTGACGCTCCGTGAGGGGGCGTACGACTGGGACTTCGTCCCGGTCCACGGCGAGTTCCACGACGGCGGAACGGCGTTCTGCCACTGAGCGCCCTGGGGGCGCCGGCGCGACGCGTGCGCGGCATCATCGCGCGGTGGCGCACATCGAGCTCACCGTCACGATCGACCGACCGGTCCCCGACGTCTACCGCGTCCTCTCGACACCCGGATCGACGTCGCGCTGGTCGAGGAGTGCGATCGAGGAGCACATGACGACGCCCGGGCCGCTGGCCATCGGTTCTCGCCGCCGCGCCACTGTGCGAGGCCTCGGTGGGCGCACCGCGGAGAACGAGATCGAGGTCACCGCCCTCGAGCCCGAGCGACGTCTGGCCGTCCGAAGCGTCACGGCGCCGGTGCCGTTCACGTCGGCGTGGACCTTCACGCCTGTCGGCGGCGGGACGCGCGTCGACTGGGTCTGGGACCTCGCGATGCCCGGCTGGCTTCGCCCGTTCGACGGGCTCGTCGGCGCGCTGTTCGCTCGCTCGTTCGAGCAGGATCTCATGCGTCTGAAGTCGATGCTGGAGTCGGGCGAGATCTAGGCCGCCGGCGCCCTGGACATGTCGCTGCGAGCGGGATCGCTCGGCCCGTACGCCTTGCGCAGGTTCAGCGACCAGCCGCCTCACGCAGGGCCCGCTCGAACGCAGGCGTCGTGGCATTCGAGAGTAACCGACCGAAGTGCTCGCCCGCGTAGGCGACGAAGTCCACGTCGAGCGAGCTGATCCCCTGCTGCAGCACGCCCCACATGGCCTCGCGGAAGTCCGACACGACCCGCATCAGCGTCACGCGCGCAAGGTGATCGATGTGCGCCGGCCCTTCATACGCCGCGAGCAACCACGCGTCGTCGTCAGGCGTCAGCTCGTGGTTGATGCTGAAGTTGCCCAGGTCGAAGTACGGATCACCCATGCCTGCGTATTCCCAGTCGACGATGCGGATGCGCGATCCGTCGTCGATGAAATTCGCGTTCAACAGGTCGTTGTGGCACGGACGGAGCTCGACAGGGTCGGCGAGGCACGCAAGCTCGATCCGACGGCCGATCGCCGCCGCCAATTCGTACTCGGGCGGGATCCGCACGCCGCGCGCCAACGCGAGCGCTCGATACGCCTCGACGATGCGAAGCGGGACGAACAGGCCCGGGATCGCGGGGCCATCGTGGATGCGTCGGAGCGAGTCGGCGACGCGGGCGAGCATGTCCTGCTCACGCACCTCCTCGAGCGAGACCGGCGAGCCCTCGATGAACCGGGTGACGAGATAGCCTTCGGGACGGATGAACGCCGTCACCTCGGGGCCGACGCCGACACCCGCCGCGGCGACCGTCGCCGCGTGCTCGACCTCCCGGCTGATGCCGAGCAGGTGCGTGTCGTTGCCGGCCAGCCGGATGACATACCGCACCGGCTCGCCCCGGATCGTGATCAGGAAGTTGCGGTTCGTGATCCCGCCGCTGAGCGCGGTGAGCGTCAGCTCGCGAGCCGCCAGCTCCGGGACGCGCTGCATCGCCGCGACGAGGTCATCACGCAGCCCGCCGCGAAGCTCCTGGTCCTTGACGTTTTCCTCGGTCATAAGGAGCGGCGCGGCGATCGCTCGCCGCGCCGCAGCTCCTCCTCCCCGGGACGTTCAGCTCAACCGATCGTGGCCTCTCCGGTCGCGAGGTCCGGCGCCACCTTCGCCTCCTCCTCCCGTCCGCGTTGCGCCAGGACGTAGTACGCCGCTCCGAAGAGGACGACCAGTCCGACCAGCGTCTCGAAGACCGGGATGGCGGGCAGTCCTTCGAGGACCTCGCCACCCCACGACAGGAACGTGTTGATGAACGGGTTCGACAGAGCGCGCAGATCGGTCCCGAAATCACCGAACAGCGGATTCACCCAGAGGCCGATATTCACGATCATGAGCCCGCCGTAGATCAAGGCGAGCACATTGATCACCGTTCCCCAATTGCCGAGCGAGAAGAAGGCCTTCCGCTGCGGCCAGCCCCGGCGGCGCGCCGCAAAGACACCGAGGTTGGCGAGGAAGTAGCTCAGGTAGATCATCCCCGTCGCGGCGATGGCCAGCGTCGCTGCGCCAAGGGGTCCTGTGAGGACGATCGGAAGGGCAGCCAATACGCCCACCGCGATCGCGGCGTACGAAGGGGTCTTGAAGGTCGGGCTGACGTGGGCCCAGACGCTTCCCAATGGCAAGCGTCGATCACGACCCATGGAGAACATCAGCCGTGTCGTCGCGCCCTGGATGGCAAGGGTGCAGACATACACGGAGGCGAGGATCACGAACAGATACAGCTCGCCGAACGTGATCCCGCCGATGATCTCCTGGGTCAGGTTCTGCTGAAGCGTGGTCGCGATCGGGAACCCGAACGCCTGGCCTTCCGCGATCGCGGCGTCGATGTCCTGGAAAGACAGGATGATCGCGACAAGGAACACGGCGCCGACGATCCCCGACAGCCAGATCGCGGAAAGGATGCCCCGAGGCGCCTGGCGACTGGCATCAAGCGTCTCCTCACCGAATGTCCCCGCGGTGTCGAACCCATACACCACGAACAGCGCGATGAACGCTCCGATCAGGAAAATCGCGAAGACGTTGCCGTTCGCTGCCGCTTCGAGACCTCGAGTTTCGAAGAGCACGGACGGGCTCTGATGGTTCGCGAAGAACAGCAGAATCAGCGCGAAAACGAGCATCCCGAGGATCTCGGTGCCGACACCGATGTTGTTGATGATCGAGAGCAGTCGGACCCCGAAGGCGTTGATCGCCGTCGTCGTGACGAGGGCGACGAGCGCGATGAAGGCGTACATCGTCGTGATCCCGGTGGGATCCGGGGAATCGAGAAACCCCTCCCCACCGTGGATACCGGCGACGACCAGAGGGACGGTCACGGCGACTGCCGTCGTCGTCAGCACGCCCGCCCAGAAATAGATCCATCCCGTGAACCAACCGAGTGTCCGGTTCGACAGGCGCTTCGACCATTGGTAGATCGAGCCGGCGACCGGGAAGTGGCTGGACAGCTCCGCGAAGTTCAGCGCGACGAACGTCTGGCCGAGGATGACCAGCGGCCACGCCCAGAACACCGCGGGACCGCCGACGCCAAAGGCGACCGCCTGATTCGTGAACGTGCCGGTCGCGACGGAGATGTAGCTGAACGCAACGGCAAAGTTCGCCAGGAATCCCAGGGTGCGGCTCAGCTGGGGCTTGATCCCCAGCGAACGGAGGTGGGCGTCGTCCTGCGCGGCGACGTCTGTGACAGGACCCGACACGGCTTCCTCCCTCTACCACCGCGACTCC
>DATHTG010000319.1:0-4475 GCA_035463515.1 Candidatus Limnocylindrales bacterium | reverse complement strand
ATCGGGCCGTCCATCGAGCGCGCGTCGCGTGGCGGTCGCCTGGCGGCGGAGCAGTTCCTCGCCATCTCCGACCCGCTCGACGCCGCCGCCCGGCGCGCCACGTCGCTCGCAGACGAGCGGCGGGCGCTCCTGCGGGACCTCGGGCGAGAGGTGCATCCGTTGCCGGCCGTGCGGAGCACGCTCGCCCGGAGCTTCGACCCCGTCGGCGAGCTGCTCGATACCGCATCGCCACGCCTCGGCGGGCTGCGTGCCGCCGTCCGCGTCGCGTACGACCGGCTGCGGCGTCGGCTCGATGCGCTGGTCGGCGCCGAGCTCGGCGGTGCGCTCCAGGAGCCGATCGTCACGCTCCGCAATGGGCGATACGTCGTCCCGGTCAAGGCCGAGGCTCGCTCCAGGGTGAAGGGCATCGTGCACGACGCCTCGGGCAGCGGCCAGACGCTCTTCGTCGAGCCTCTCGTCGCGGTCGAGCTCGGGAATGCCTGGCGCGAGGCGCAGGTGGCCGAACAGGAGGAAGTCGCGCGCATCCTCGACGAGCTGTCAGCGCTGATCGCCGTCAACGCCGCCGCGCTGCGTGAGACGCTCGACGCACTGGCCCGCTTCGATCTGTGGGCCGCCAAGGCGGCGCTCGCCGCCGAGATGGACGGAACGCGCGCCGAGACCGCCGATCGGCCAGAGGTCGTGCTGCTGTCGGCCCGCCACCCCGGTCTGTCCGGTCGCGTCGTGCCGATCGACATCCGCATCGGCGACGGCTACACGGCACTCGTCGTGACCGGTCCGAACACCGGCGGCAAGACCGTCACGCTTCGCACGCTCGGGCTACTGAGCCTGATGCATCAGGCGGGGCTGCACATCCCCGCCGATGCGGGCAGCAGGCTGCCGGTGTGGCGTGACGTGTTCGCCGATATCGGCGACGAACAGTCCGTCGCGCAGTCGCTCTCGACGTTCTCGGGCCACCTTCGCCGCATCACGACGATCGTCGACCAGGCGGGGCCAGACACCCTGGTGCTGCTTGACGAGCTCGGGGCGGGGACCGACCCGACCGAGGGCTCGGCGCTCGCCCAGGCGCTGCTGGACCACTTCATCCGGGCTGGGGCCATCGTCGCGGCGACCACCCACGACGCCGAGCTGAAGGCGTATGCCCACACGACGCCAGGCGCCCGGAACGCCGCGGTCGAATTCGACCTGGACTCGTTGTCGCCGACGTACAAGCTGACCATCGGCCTGCCGGGCGGTAGCCAGGCGTTCGCCATCGCCGAGCGGCTCGGCCTGCCGGAGGAGATCGTCGAGGATGCCCGGTCGCGCCTCAGTGAGGCGCAGCGCTCGTTCGAGGCCACGCTCGCGTCGATCCGCGAGACGGAGGGTGAGACGAGCGAGGCGCTCGAACGGGCACGGGCCGCCGAGGCGCGGACCGCCGAGGCGCTCCGAAGTGCGCTCGACGAGCGTCGCCGCGCCAGACGGGAGCGTGACGAGGCGGTCAGCGCAGCGCGCGAGGAGGCGGACCGGATCGTCGGCGATCTGCGGGACGAACTCGCAACCACGCGCCGGATGCTGGAACGCGAGACGGTGACCGCGGCGTCGCTCGACGCGGCGCTCGGGCGCGCCGAGGCCATCGCGCAGCAGTTCCCCGAAGCCGACCGTCGGGACGACGCGGACGCGGCGAGCGAGAGCGCCTCGAAGCGGGAGTGGAAGGTCGGCGACCGGGCGCGCAGTCGGACGGGCGGCTGGGAGGGCCGGATCGCGGCACTCGACAAGGGTGGGCGTCGCGCGACGCTGGAGGCAGGCGGCCTCAGGGTCACCGTCGAGGTCGACGACCTCGTGCCCGCGCTCGGCGCCCCGACGGCCGCGGGCCCGGCCACGAGCCAAGCCGGCCGGTCAGGCACGTCCGGGGCGCCCGGCGGATCGTCGAACGCGGCCACGCTTCGGCTGGACCGGGCACGGGCCGTCGCCTCATCGCTGGACCTGCGCGGTGCGCGGGTCGATGAAGCGCTCGAGTCGCTCGATCGCTACCTGGACGATGCGGCGGTCGCCGGCCTCGGCTCGGTCACGATCATCCATGGCCTCGGGACGGGCGCCCTGCGAGACGCGGTCCGGGAGGCGACCGCTGGGCATCCCCTCGTCCGGTCCGCACGGCCGGGGGAGCGCGGCGAGGGAGGCGACGGAGCCACGGTCGTCACGCTCTAGAACGTCATGGCGACCGGTCGTCGCCGGTCGGTCACGGCGGCTTGGGCGGCTTGCTCTTGTCCGGCTTCGGTGGCTCGCTGGGTGGGATGCACGCCTCGGGTGGGAGCAGCGGATCGCAGCTCGCCGCGGGCGGTGGGGTCGGCTTGGGCGCGATCGGGCACTTCTGGGTCGGAGCGAACGCGACGCCCCACGTCTTGCCGAACGGCGTGAAGCTGCCGTCGTAGAAGTACGAGGTACGGGTCCCTTCCGGCCCGCCGCGCGTCCCGGGCCCCTTCGCGGCGCGTGCCGCCCAGCCGCGGTTCGCCCTCTGCCAGTTCGGGAAGTTGCTCTCGACCTCGTTGAGGTTGAAGAACCCGCGCCTGACCTTGGGACCGGCGCAGCCGTCGCGCCACAGCAGACCGGATGCCTCGTCGATGTCCCGGGAGACGCGCAGGGTCTCCCGCTCGCGCGGGACCGTACCCTTGATGAAGAGCTCCTTGACGGTCTTCTTCGTGAACGGGCCGGGTCGCAGACCGGTGAACGCATCGACCGACGCGGTCACGAGGCCGCCTGGCGCCTTGAATGATGCGACCGGCAGCTTGTTGCTGACCTCGCTGAGGATCGCCGACCACAGCGGCGCCGACGAATCGAGCGACAGGCTGCCCTTGTTCGGCGCGTTGTTGCTGTTGCCCATCCACACGCCGACGGCGAGTGCCGGCTGCTTCTTGTTCGTCGGGGGAGCGAGGTACCCGTAGGCGTGCACGTCGCGGTTGTCGCTGGTCGTGCCGGTCTTGTAGGCGGCAGGCCGGCGACGGCCGTTCTTGGTCGTGATCGCCCACTCACCCCAGTACTTGTTGACGCTCATCACGGTGTTGCCCGCGAGGATGTCAGTGATGATGTAGGCGGCCTGCGGGCTGATGACCTCGGCTCCCTCCGGACTCGTCTCGTCGGATGGCCAGACGACTTTGCCGTTCTCGTCGACGACCTTCGTGATCATCTGGCGCGGCATCTTGACGCCACCGTTGGCGATCGTCCCATACGCCGACAGCATGTCGATGGGGTGCGTCTCGAGCGTGCCGATGCCCATCGAGGTCACCGGCGTGGCGGTCGCCGGGAAGACGAGCCCGAAGTCCTGGCTGCGCTCGAACGTGTGGTCGAGGCCCTGGATGATCGTCGACTTGATCGCCGGGATGTTGAGCGAGAACTGCAGGGCGCTCCGCAGACGGACCGGTCCACGTTCCTTGTCATCGGCCTGCGTGGGTGTGAACCCCCGCCCGAAGTCGGTCACGACGTCCATGAACATCGTGGCGGCCGTGTAGGTCTCGTCGTCGATGCCGATCGCATAGTCGATCGGCTTGATCGACGATCCTGGCTGGCGCCAGCCTTTCGACAACACGTCGAACTGCGGCTGGTACTTGCGGTTGCCCTTGCCGGTGTAGCGGGCACTACCGACATAGGCGAGCACCTCGCCTGTCCGGTAGTCCATCACGGCAGAGGCGGCGTTGTGGATGTTCCGGCCGCGCAGGCCGAGGATCCAGCCCCACTCGCTGGCGGGGATCTTGTTCTGACGAAGGATCTTGCGGGGATTGCTCGAGTGTGGCGCTCGCGCTGCGACGTACGTCCATTTCTCGGCGATCTTCTGCATCGACCAATCGAGCGTCGTGGTGACTCGGTAGCCGCCGGTATCGACTTCCTCGCAGTCCGCCGGGTCGTCGGGGCAGAGGATCGTGGCGAGGCCATCGCGGACCTGCCACACGAACTGGGCCGCCCGCCAGTTCGCCGATGCCTGCGGCTTGATGACGACCGGCTCCTCCTTGGCCGCCTCGTACTCCTCGTCCGTGTGCTTCGACCCGCTCAGCGGGCTGCGTGACTTCATGAGGTCGAGGATGTAGTTGCGACGCTGGACGACCTCGGACGTCAGCGGCACCTCCATCTGCGATCTCTGGCAGACGTCGTCCGAGTCGGGGTCGGGTGGGTTCGCGTCGAGGCAGACCTCCTCCGCGTTCCGCATCAAGTCGAATCTCGTGGGTGACTGTGGGATCGCGGCGAGGATCGCGTACTGCGCGAGGCTGAGCTCGCCCAGCTGCTTGCCGAAGTAGCCCTTCGCGGCCGCCTTCACGCCATACGAATGATTGCCGTAGAAGTTCTGGTTCAGGTAGGCGGTGATGATGTCCTGCTTGCCCTTGTCGCCGGGGTACGCATCGGTCAGCCGGATCGATTGGATGATCTCGCGGATCTTGCGCTCGTAGGTCGAGTCGGCGAACGCCTCGGGTGGGAGGAGGCGTGCACGGACGAGCTGCTGCGTGATCGTCGAG
>DATHTG010000318.1:0-2620 GCA_035463515.1 Candidatus Limnocylindrales bacterium | reverse complement strand
CGAACGGTCGGGGCGGCGGGATGGCCGGTCCGACCGCCGGGACTGCCCGCGGCGTGGTCAGCGAAGGCTCGGTCATGCGGGACGATCGTCCGGTCCCGGTGCGTTCGGGCGACATCCCCCGAGGGGTGCCGGCGCCTCGCCGAAGGTACCGGGGCGACGGGCGTTACGAGGCGCGAGCACTGCTCCGCACGGGCCGACCGAGCGTCCGCCGGACGACGTCGACCACCTCGTCGACGTACTGGTCCGCTTCGCCACGCTCAGCGGCGGTCCGGACGCAGCCCTGGACGTGGTCCTCGAGGATCAGGATCGAGAGCGAGTCGACCGCGGCACGCAGCGCGGCGGTCTGCTGGAGGATGTCGACGCAGTACTCCTCGCGTTCGATCATCCGGGCGATCCCCCGGACCTGGCCTTCCATCCGGGACAGGCGTCGCATCAGCTGTGCGGTGTCCTTGGAGTAGCTGTGCCGGAAGTGGCTCGGGTCGGGCGCTGCCGGGCGGCGTGAGGAGGAGGGGGGCATGGCGGCATCATACCCCTGGGGGGTATCGGTCGCAATGCGTCCGCGAGAGCGATGACCTGTGGCCGGGCGCCGACTCCAGGCTCGCTCGGGTAGACTGGCCGCCGTGGACTCCCGCACCCCGTTCGCCCACGCCAGCGAAGCGGAGATGGCGCGCATCCTCGATTTCTATGAGGTCCGCTGGGAGTACGAACCCCACACGTTCCCGATCCTGTGGAACCTCGATGGCGCGGTCGTCGAGAGCTTCTCGCCGGACTTCTACCTGCCAGATCTCGACCTCTATCTCGAGATGACGACGCTTCGCCAGAAGCTCGTCCGGAAGAAGAACCGGAAGCTGCGCCGGCTTCGCGAGCTCTATCCCTCGATCAACATCAAGCTCTTCTACGCCCGCGACTTCCGCGCGCTGATGCTCAAGTACGGCAAGCTCGCGTTGGTCGCGGACATGTCCGGATCGTCCGGCCAGGTCGCCTTGCCGCATGCCACCGAGTCGGTCGACGTCCCGCCGCCGGCCTCGCGACCCGTACAGACGCCTGTATCGCCACTGACCGCGGCGATGATCGGCACCGGTCGGCGTCGAGCCGCGCGCGTCGCGGCTGGGAGCGCACCCGTCGAGCCTGAGACCGGCGGTCGATGACCGACCGGACGGTCGATCTGCACGCGGACATCGCCCAGATCCTCCTCACCGAGGAGCAGATCGCGACGCGCGTCGCCCAGCTCGGTGCGCGGATCACCGCGGACTACGCTGGCCGGACCGTGACCCTGGTCTCGGTGCTCAAGGGATCGCTGCCCTTCATGGCGGACCTCATGCGCGCGATCGATCTCCCGCTCCGCATCGACCTCATGGAGGTCAGCTCGTACGGCGGTGCGACGACGGAGTCCTCAGGGCTCGTGCGCATCCTCAAGGACCTCTCGGCCAGCATCGCCGGCGAAGACGTCCTGATCGTCGAGGACATCATCGACACCGGGCTCACGCTGAACTATCTGATCCGCTACCTGCGCGGCAAGAACCCGAAGACGCTGCGCATCTGCACGCTCCTGGACAAGCCGGCCCGCCGGCTGGTGGAGATCCCGGTCGACTACATCGGGTTCGAGATCCCCGACCAGTTCGTCATCGGCTACGGCCTCGACTATGGCGAGGTCTACCGCAACCTGCGCTTCGTCGGGGTGCTCAAGCCGGAGGTGTACGGCGCGTCCCTTGAGCCGGAGGAGGCCGTCGAGGCGTGACGATGCACCGGCGGCCCCTCGGAGGGGGCCGGACGCTGGCTGCGGTCGGCGCCATCGTGATCCTCGTGGGCTGCGTCCTGCCATGGTGGCAGCTGGCGCAGCCGGGTGGCGGGCTCCCGCCGCTGTCGGGCAACGGCCTCGAGGCGAGCGGCATCCTGGCGCTCCTCGCCGGCATCCTGACCTTGCTCCTGGTCGCGCTGCCCTACGCCGTCGGCGACCGGCCCACCCCGGTCGACCGCTGGGAGGTCTTCGCCCTGCTCGCTGTGATCGGCTGGATCGGGGTCGCGTGGCGGATCGTCGATCTGCTGGCCCTCGGCGCCTTCCGGTTCACCGAGCCGCTCCAGGTCTTCACCAACGGGCCGGGCATGTGGCTGACCGCGATCGGGCTGGCGATCCTGTCACGCGCCGTGTTCGTGATGACGCGAGAGCCGCACTACCGGTGAGCGCCGACCGCCTCTCGAGCTGAGGCGGCGACCAGATCCAGTCGGTCGCTCGCGGCCTCGATCAGGGCGGGGTCGTGGGTCGTGGCGAGGACCGTGATGCGGTCGTCGAGCCCGGCCAGCATCCGGGCCACGGCCCGAGCCCCGGCACGGTCGAGCGCCGCGGTCGGCTCGTCGAGGATGAGGAGGTCGGGCTCCGCGGCCAGGGCTCGCGCCAGCGCGACGCGTAATCGTTCCCCGGCGGATAGCCCTTCCGGCGCGCGGCGCGAGGCGGACTGGTCGCCCAGACCGACGCTCCCGAGGGCGGCGGCGGCCCGTGGCCGCGCCTCGTCGGGGTCGACGCCGCGGATCGCCAGGCCGAGTTCGACGTTCTCGCGCGCGGTCAGGAACGGGACGAGGTCGCGCACCTGGTCGACGATCCCGATGCGCGCTGCGCGCAGCC
>DATHTG010000317.1:0-1819 GCA_035463515.1 Candidatus Limnocylindrales bacterium | reverse complement strand
CGTTGTGTCGGGCGTACTCCTCGATCATGTTGAGGAGGATGTAGCGCAAGGTCGGTAGTCGTTCCCGGACCCCGGCGCTGTCGCCGCCACGGCGCTCCGGATCCCGAGCGATCGCCGCCTCGGCAAACAGGTCTCGGGAGCGGACGACCGCATCGCGCCACTGCGCATACAGCGTGTCGGGTGCGTCGTCCGCCGCTGTCCGCCAGTCCCAATCGTGCTCGGCATCCCAGTCGACCGCGTCCCACGGCGGAAGCTGCGAGCGACCGTGGAGCCATTCGGCGGACATGTCGTCCTCGAATCGAGCCAGGTGCTTGAGCATGCCGCCGAGGGTCATCGCTGAAGGGCTGTGCGTCGCCCGCAGACCGGCGGAGTCGA
Source organism: Candidatus Limnocylindrales bacterium (assembly GCA_035463515.1). Classification (GTDB taxonomy): domain Bacteria; phylum Chloroflexota; class Limnocylindria; order Limnocylindrales; family CSP1-4; genus SPCO01. The sequence continues at coordinate 1,444 of DATHTG010000317.1, read as the reverse complement.
GCCCGCTGGTCTTCCAGGCGAACGTCGCGCGCTGGCGCTCCAGGAACCCGAGGAGGGTCGAGATCTCGTCACCCGCGACGGGCGGTTGCCAGCGTCCGTCCTCATAGCGGAATTCGAGCATGCGGCCTCCTCGTGGGATGCGGTCCGACCTGCATCACGGACGATCTCGTCGGTAGGTCCCTAGACTCGCCGATATGGCGAACGTGCGCATGGACCACGTCGGCGTCATCGTCGACGATCTCGAGGCGGCCACCGACTTCTTCCTCGAACTCGGCCTGGAACGCGAAGGTGATGCATCCGTCGAGGGGCCGTGGGTGGATCGCGTCAACGGCATGGACGATGTCCGCGTCGACATCAGGATGATGCGGACGCCCGACGGCCAGGGGCGACTCGAGCTGACGAGGTTCCGCAGCCCCGCTGTGGGCGGGACGGATGACGCGCCGCCCAACACCCGGGGTCTCCGGTCCGTGATGTTCGTCGTCGACGACGTCGACGAGGCCGTTTCGCGGCTGCGGTCCCACGGCGCCGATCTCATCGGCGAGGTCGTCCAGTACGAGGACGTCTACCGGCTCTGCTACGTCCGTGGCCCGGCCGGGATCATCGTGGCGCTCGCGCAAGAGCTCGGGTAAACGACACGAAGGCCAGGCACCCGGAGGTGCCTGGCCGTAGCGCGGGGTCTCGTGGTCACGCCATCGCGGCCACCGATGCGCGTCGGGCCGAGGCACTCCCGGTGAACCCGAGCCGACCGCGGGTCGCGACGAGGACGATCGCTGCGAGGACCGCGAACCCGCCGTAGACGACGACCGGGGCGATCCCCGGAGCGAGGACCGGGATGAACGCCGTGCCGGTGGCCACGCCCAGTCCGGCGTGATACAGGCCGACGATCGGCAGGCTGCGGTTCGACGCGTTGTAGATCGCCGTCAGGACGATCCGCACCGGGATCGGCAGGACGAACAGCGCGACGAGGTAGAACGGGATCTGATCGGCCGGCACCCGGCCGTCGGTCACGCCACCCGCCACGAACACGAGCGGCACGTGGATGAGCGCCTGCAGCCAGGTCGTCACGACGCTCGAGGCGACCGGACCGATCCGCGGCTGGAGCCGCTCGAGGGCGAAGCCCGTCCAGCCGACCTCTTCCCACCAGTTCACGAGGAGGAAGGCGAAGATCGCGCCGACGACCACCGACACGGCGATCGCCGGGTTCGAGATCAGGGCCGCGATCGGCGTCATGCCGCTCACGACGGATGCCGCGACGAGGCCGGTCGCCGGGAGCAGGGTCAGGGCGACCAGGTACCAGCCTGGCTTGACACGGAGGTGGAAGACCCGCCGTCGGAAGTCGCGGACGCCATCGCGGCCCTCGGCGAGGGCGGTGGTGGCGAAGGCGGCTCCCGCAAGGGAGATCGCCGACAGCAACACGAACGGCGCGACACCCGGCAGATCGAGG
>DATHTG010000316.1:0-2554 GCA_035463515.1 Candidatus Limnocylindrales bacterium | reverse complement strand
GGTCGACCCTGAAGAGATCCCGGACCGATGCATCGCCTTCGCCCAGGATGTCGTGGAACCAGTAGGCGCGCGAACCCGCCACGTGCGCGGCCAACTGCCACACCGCCCATGGGTGTGGCGCGGACCGAAGGTCGAGCTGCTCGCGCGTCAGGTCGCGGAGCGCGTCGATGACCAGGCCGTGGTACCGGGCCCAGCCGTCGTAGAAGGGTCGCAACGGGGTCGGATACATGCGCCGCCGATGATAGCGGGGAAACCGCGGAACCGCACGGATGTTCTATGTCGTGCGAAACCGAGGCCGATCGCAACTGCGCTGCCGATCGACGCCCCGTCCGTCGATCGTCAGACGTTGCTGCCAGTGACGATCACGAGTGCCGTGCCATCGGGTGGCGGCGCAGCAAGGAGTCCGGCCCACGACGCCGCCGCCGCGCCTTCGACCGTCACGCCGAGCGCATCCGTCAGCTCGGCCTGCGCCTCATGGAGCGCCGCCTCCCCCACCGTCATCATCGCGTCGACGCGGCCGAACATCAGCTCCACGGCACGTGGGATGGCGATCCGCGACGCGATGCCATCGGCGTAGGTATCGGCCCGCTCGGTGTCGATCGGGCGTCGCGCGGCGAACGAGCGCGTCATGGCGTCGGCACCCTCCGCCTGGACACCGACGACGCGGGTCGACGGCGACGCGTAGCGGAACCAGGAGCCCACACCATCGATGAGCGCACCGTTGCCGACCGGGACCATCGCGATCGCGATCGGCGGCAGGGCGCCCGCGTCGATCGCGTCGGTCAGTTCGAGAGCCAGGGTCGCCGCGCCCGTCGCGATGCGCGGATCGTCGCCGTCGACGAGAAGCTCGGCCGCATGCTCGGCGGCATAGGCCTCCGAGGCAGCGCGGGCGTCGTCGAAGTCCTCCCCTTCCTCGATGACCGTCGCGCCGAGCGCCCGCATCCGAGCGATCTTGCCCCGGTTGGCGTTCCGCGACGTGAACACGACAGTGGGGACGCCGAGGGCCCGTGCGGCGTACGCGACGCCCTGGCCGAAATTGCCGGCGGACGCGACGACCACCGGCCGGTCCGCGCCGATCCTCCCCTCCCCCGCCAGACCGTGGACGGCCACCCACGTCCCGCGACCCTTGAACGCGCGGATCGGGTTGACGGTCTCGACCTTCACCACGACGGGCACGCCAAGGCGGCTGGACAACGCCTCGTGGACGAACTGCGGGGAGCCGGTGAACGCGGGGTCGATCGACCCATGGGCGGCTCGGATCGCCTCCGCCGTCAGTTCCGGGATGGCGACCGGTGAGTCCCTCATCGATGCATCCTCACTCGCCGAGACTCGGCAGTCGCGGCCCGAGGTAGGGCGCCAGCGCCCGCGCGAAGGGCGTCGTCATGTGGTGGCCGTCCCGGTACACGAGCACCCTGCCGATGACGGCGGGGCACGGCGACGTCGGGCACAACCAGGCGGTGGGATCGATGAACGCGGCGCCGGTCTCCGCCGTGACCCTCCGCTCCGTGGTCATCCGCTTCGTGCCGACCGCCTTCGAGACCGGCGTCGCGCACGCGAGGGCGTCATCGAGGTGATCGGACAGGCACACCGGCACGTCGCTCCCCGGCCGTGGCGTGTCGCCGATGACGACGACGTGGTCGGCGAGTGGCTCGATCTCGCGGATCGAGCGTTCGAGGCCCGCGGCCCAGAGGTCCTCGTGGTCGCCGGCGGGCACGGCCGCCCCGTCGACCCAGAACTGGCCCGTCCGACTGTCGGAGATCACGACCATCGACGGACGCTCCTTGGCGATGCGGTCGACGACCGCCGCGCGCCACTCGTCGCACTCGAGGTACTCGCGCTTGAGCCCGGTGTTGTAGACGGGCAGGTCGGCCACCGGACAGGCCGACTTCGTGAGCGACACCAGCCGCCAATCCTGCTCGTCGGCGAGCCGCTGGAACGTCGGGAACCAGTGCGCCGCGTGAGAATCGCCGATCAGCACGACGGTCGTCTCGGCACCGGCGTCGCCGTACACGCAGTCGCGTGGCGTCGTCTCGCGCCATTCGGCGTGGCACGCGTCGGCATAGATCACCGGGATGTCGTTGCGGACGGCGGCGAGCGACGGGACGAGGTCATCGGGCACGGGACCGGCCGGAGTCGGTGCCATCGTCGGCTCGGGCGACGGGCTTGCCGGCACGCCGCTGGGCTCGGTCGGCGCGCTCGTCGTCGGCCGGGGGCTCGGCAGATCGACCGTCACATCACCGATGGGCGCCGCCAGGGCCGGTCGTGGGCCGGCGATGACACCACTCGAGAGGGATACGCCCGCGACGACGAGGCTCGCCACCCCAGCGATCGCCAGCGAGCGCGACGGCCGGATGCGGGCCGCTCGACCGTGCTGGATCGGGTCCTCGATGAAGCGGCGGCTTGCCTCCGCCAGCACGAACGTCACGCCGACCAGCGCTACCCGCACAGGTCCCGGCAGCGGTGCCCCGACGGCGGCCGCCGGCAGGACCAGGAGCGGCCAATGCCACAGGTAGAGCGAGTACGAGATGCCGCCGATCCAGCGCATCGGTGCGAT
>DATHTG010000315.1:0-2097 GCA_035463515.1 Candidatus Limnocylindrales bacterium | reverse complement strand
CCGACCAACAGCAGGATCGCGCAGCCCCACGTGGGACCGCTGCGGTAAGGCTTCCCGGCGCCGTCAAACGCCATGCGGCGAGTCTACCGTTGGCGCTCGCCGGCCCGTGGTGGTTGTTCGACGGGGACTGTTCGAACTGGAACTCCACGACGCCGACGATTCGGCGACCGGGCCCGCTCCAATGTCCGCCCCAGTGACCCTCCGAGGACGCGCGCGCCGCCTTCCCCGTCAGTCGCCACCTCAAACCGCGCTCGGGTTGTCGATGCAGGTCACGGTGGTCCAGGGAGCAGTGCCGACCGAGATGCCGCGCGTCGTCTACGAGCGCGTATGCGAGTCGGCCGCCGGCGGAACCCTCTCCGACCAGGTCGCGCTCGTGTGCACCCACACCGGCACGCCCCAGTGGGAAGACGCGAAGCTCCGGCTCCTAGAGCGAGTCTGCGAGCACGCGTTGGGCGGCGCCTTCGAGTCCCGCTCCCAGTTCCCGACCGAGTTCGCTGCCTGCTTCTTCGACTGACCTCGCGGCGATCCCGCCGGCCGTCGTCGGCCGGGCCGGGCTGATGACATGCCATCGTTGCGTTGGAGGCCCCCCAGTCGCTGTCGTCCCGCATGCCCAAGCGGAAGACTTGTGGCTCATGGGAACGACCGACGACGGCCTCGACCGAATCTCACGGCTGCTGCTCAATCAGCTCGACGAGATGAAGGCGCTCGAGCTCGAGAAGCGGCAGACGGGCCGAAGCACCGACGAATTCCACGAGCTGGCGGAGAAGATCGACGACACCGCCCGTCACGTCGTCAAGCTCGCGAGCGGGGAACTCCAGGAAGGGCAGGAGGACTCGCCGATCGAAGCCGAACGCCTCGAACAGCATCCGGGCGACTGGACCGAGGGGAGTTGCAACTAGGCGAACGCTCAGTAGACGTCACCCGGCCCGAGCTCCAGGTCGGGACCGTCCAGGCCGCCGCCAAACATCCCGAAGCAGATCCCCGGACCCTGGAGACTTTCCCCTTCCGGCGGGCGAAGCGCCCATTCCGTGAGCTCGTCGAGCCAGGACCCGTTCCCGAGCACGCCCACGTACACGGTGTCGCAGGTGGCGCGGAAATTGGCGTAGCCACGCTCGTTGACGAAGCAGCCGTAGCGTGACGCGGACCAGACGGTCTCGGCGTACTCCACGTGCCAGTAGTTGTCCTCGGACCCATCCGGGCCGTCCCATGAGACGTCTCCGGCGATCCCGGCCCGGCAGTCGCCGGCCACTCCGACGACGATCTCCTCGTCCATTCGTTCGAAGTAGGCGAGTGCGGCATCCTGCGGATGGTCGAAGCCGTAGACCCCGACACGGTCGACGAGGGTGCTGCCGATGAAGCACTCGATGGCTGCGACCGCACCGCTCGGAAGTGCCGACCGGCGCGGCTGGCAGTTGACGCTGGCGTCGTCGCGCAGGACCGATGCGAGCGATCGCTCCGCGCTTGACCAGGAGACCTCGGGTGCTGCGGATGGCCGAACAACCGGCCCGGGCCGGGCAGTTTCGGCGGTCGGGGTGGAGGGGGGAAGCTCGTCGCTCGACGGAGGCCCCGAGGGCACGCTCGACGGTAACTCCGACGACGCTGCCGAGGTTGCCGGAATGGTTGACGGGGAGGGGCCCGCCGTGCCATCCGGACTGGCGGCACACGCGGCGATGAGGACGGAGATCAGCGCCAGGGCGATCGCGCGCCGGTTCACTGCGTGCGCTCGATCCCCGGTGCCCCGTTCATCGCCCAGAGCGACATGATGACGCCACCGACGAGGACAAGGACCACGACGGAGCCGATGACCGCCCGCGCCCAGGTCCGCTTTCCCGACAGGCCGAAACGTCGGCCCGCGATCCAGATCATGACGAGTCCGGCGACGATGCAGGGTCGAGCGAGACACCCGTTTGCCCGCCCATGCAGAGCCCTCCTGAGCCTGAAGTGCACGCCCGCTCGTGTGGGCGACGCGTTCACCGACCTGAGACGCGCGGCGAGGCGTCGTGTTGCGATCGTCGCGGGACCGCTACCAGATGCGGCGTCGGAACCGCGAGCGGGCCGGGCTGGTCGTCGGGGCGACGCCGCCACGGTCGGGCGCTG
>DATHTG010000314.1:0-4557 GCA_035463515.1 Candidatus Limnocylindrales bacterium | reverse complement strand
GGCGGACGTCGTTGACGTACCGGTTCACCGGGTAGATCCGTAGCGGGACCTCGTCCGTCGGCGCCAGCAGCGCCAGGAGCTCACCCTCGTCGACCGGCGGGCCGGCCCGGCCGTCGACCAGCCACCGGTCCCACGCCGACTCCTCGAGCACCACCGGCATCCGGTCGTGGAGATCCGCCATCGCGTCGTTCGGCGTGGTCGTGACGATCGTGAACGTGCGCCGCACCTCGTCGCTCTGCGGGTCCCGCCAACCCGCCCACAGCCCCGCCAGCGCGAGTGGCCTGCCGTCTGCCCGGACCACTCGATACGGCTGGCGGACGGTACCTTCGCGTTTCCACTCGTAGAACGAGTCGACCGGCACGATGCATCGCCGGCGCTTGAACGCCTCTCGGAAGGCGGGACTCGCGGTGATCGTCTCGGCGCGGGCGTTGAACATCCGCGATGCGCTCTTGCCATCGGTCGACCAGTGCGGCACGAGGCCCCAGCGGTAGGCCGTCACCGCCCGGCGTTCCTCGCGTTGGACCACGACGAACGCCTCGTCCGTCGGCGCGACGTTGTAGCGGGCGCCCAGCTCGTCCGCGAGCGGTTCGGCCGCGAAGATCTCCGCCAGCTCCGACGCGGGCCGCTCCTGCGTGAACCGTCCGCACATGGCTGGAAGTCTAGTATCGTCCGCCCGATGGACGACCCCCGGTCTCCCGCGCCCGATCCATCGAAGTCGGGGCGGCTGACGCGCGAGGAGGCGACGGGGCTCCTGGCCGAGGGCGATGCTCGACTGGCGGCGGGCGAACTGTCCGAGGCCGCGGTCCGCTACGGACGGGTCGTCGGGTTCGACGATGCGGCGATCACCGCTGCTGCGCTCCTCGGTCTTGGGGAAGCGCGCTTCCGGGCAGGCGAGGACGATGCCGCGGTCGCGGCATGGAAAGCGGTCCTCCAGGTCGGCGAGACGCCATCGTCCTACCCCGCATGGCGGAACATCGCCGCCGCCGCGGTCCGGGAGAACGACCTTCATGGCGCGATCAGCGCGTACCGCCAGGCTGAACGGCGCGCGCCATCGACCGATCGGGCGGAGATCGCCAACAGGCTCGGATGGCTGACCAAGGAGACCGGCGACGCCGGTGCCGCTCGACGGTACTTCGCCCGGGGCCGTGGCGAGGCGCCGCTGTTGTCGGTCACGACCGTGCTGATCGCCGCGACCGTCATCGTGTCGCTCTCGGCGATCCTCTCCGCCGAGGGTCTCTTCCTGTACGAGGCGTTCGCGCTCGACAAGGTCGCTGTCGCGCGCGGCGAGTATTGGCGACTGTGGACGGTGACCCTCGTCCACGGATCTCCGGACCCGGGCTTCTTCCTCGCCTCGTTCGGCCACTTGTTCTTCAACATGTACGCGCTCTACCTGACGGGGCCGATCGTGGAGCGGTGGTACGGGCCGGCGCGCTTCCTGCTCTTCTACCTGCTGTGCGCCGCGGGCGGCTCGATCGCCAGCTTCGTGTTCGGTGGTGATGCGCCGTCCGTCGGCGCGTCGGGGGCGATCTTCGGGCTCTTCGGGCTGCTGTTCGCCGCGAACCGCTTCCACCACCCGGTCGACCGGGGCAGCCGGATGCTCGTCCAGCAGCTCGGGTTCCTGGTCATCGTCAACATCCTGTTCGGACTCGCGATCCCGAACATCGACAACGCCGCGCATATCGGCGGTCTCGTGACCGGACTCTGGATCGGGACGCTGTGGCCGCCGACGCAGGTCGAGACGATGGCGTCGCTGTGGCAGCGGACGCGCGAGGCGGTCGCGCGTCGCGCGCGCGTGCCGATCTTCGTGCCGCTCCTCGTCGTCGTCGTGGTGGTCGTCGCGGTCGGGCTCGGGCTCCTCCTCGGGACACCGCGGTTCGAGGCCTAGGCCACCCGGTGTTCGGGACGCTCCTCGGGGCGCTGCCCCGGCCCCCGCTGCCCGCCGACGCGCCGTTCGAGGCGATCGTCGATGCATGCCTCGAGCTCCAGGCCGAGCATGGCCTCGAACCCGCGACGGACGGGGGTTGGACGGAGGCGCGAGGTGACTTGGTCGCGTCATGGCAGGCGACCGCCGGTCGGGCCGACCGATTGGTGAAGGCGGTGGTCGTCGGGCCGTTCTCGTCCGGCCGGTCGGAAGCGGAGGTTCGCGCGGACGTGGTCAGGCTTGGCGAGGCCGGCTGCCGATGGATCGAGGTGCACGAGCCCGCGGCGGTGTCGATCGGCGAGGCAGCCGATCGTCGCGCTCGGTTCGCGGAGGCGCATCAGGCGCTGACCCGAGACCTTGGCTCGGATCTGCATCTGTCGCTGGCGATCACCGGAGGGAACGCGGACACGGCCGGCATCGACACGATCCTTGCCGGTGCGTACTCGAGCGTCGCGCTCGATCTGATCGATGGCCCCGAAAACTGGCGCCTGGCCGTCGCCGTGCCGACGGAGCGCGGCGTCGTCTGCGGCGCCTTGTCGGCACATCCGCGGAGTGACGACGGGCCAGAGACGTTGCTCTGGGCCGCCCGGTACGCCGCGGGCAGCAAGGGCAGGGGCGTCGCGAGGGTCGGGCTGGCGACGTCGGGGTCGATGCGCGAGCTCAGCTGGGACGAGGCGGCCACGAAGGTGCGTCGACTCGGCGACGCCGTCCGTATCGCCTCGATGCCCACCGAAGCCCAGCGCGCCGCGATCGACCCGCGCGCGGTCGATGCGCGCTCAGCTGCGTTGGGCCGGGTCGAGCCACGCCGGGCTGCACCACTCGAAACGCGGCGGTCCGACAGTCCGGGAGACCCTACGGACGCCTGATGACACGCGTGTCGTCTTCGTCCTGGAGGCACGCTGACGACTTCGCTGTGAGCGAACGGGCCGCGGCGGCGGAACGGGCCGCGGATCGGCCCGATCGCATGAGATCGGCGGGTGGGTGATCCCCGCGGCCCGCACGCCGCGCCCGACTTGCGCCCGGCACCCGCGAGTGGGACCATCGACCTCCCTCGAACCGGCCACGAGGAGCCGGCCGGCGAGAGGTCCCGGAGCTCCAGCGGACGTAGCACCCTGACCCCGTCGCTGGCACCCGTCGCCCGCGTCGTCGGTCGTCGTCGAAGGAGGCTTGGCGCGTGGGCGAACATATCTCCCTGACCGTCAACGGCGAACGCCACGAGCTGGACGTCGAGCCGAGACGCCTTCTCGTCCAGGCGATCCGCGAGGACCTCGACCTGACCGGCACCCATGTCGGGTGCGACACCAGCCAGTGCGGCGCGTGCACCGTCCACGTCGAGGGCATGGCGGTGAAGTCGTGCACGATGCTCGCCGTCCAGGCGGATGGCATGCGCGTCACGACGATCGAGGGCATGGCCGACGGCGAAGCCCTCCATCCGCTGCAGACCGCCTTCTGGGAGAAGCACGGTCTGCAGTGCGGCTTCTGCACGCCCGGGATGATCATGGTCACGGCCGACCTCCTGGCCCGGAACGCCGACCCCGATGAGGACGAGATCCGGCACGCGCTGGAGGGCAACATCTGCCGCTGTACCGGCTATCACAACATCGTCGCCGCGGTGCAGGCCGCGGCCGTGGCCATGCGCGAAGGCGCGGCCGCCCCGGTCGCCGCCGGCGTCACCGCGTAGCCCCGGGGAGACGAACGATGACCGACGTACTCGACGCTCCTGCGACCACGCCGCTCGGCCAGCCGATCAAACGCACCGAGGACCCGCGCTTCATCACCGGCAAGGGCCGTTATCTGGACGACATCAAGCTCCAATCGATGACGCATCTGGCGATCCTGCGGAGCCCGTATGCGCACGCCAACATCCGGTCGATCGACACGAGCGCGGCGAAGGCGATGCCGGGGGTCCACGCCGTCTTCACCGGTGAGGACATCCCGTACAACCCGCTGCCGATGGCCTGGCCGGCTGGCGGGAGTGCCGGCATCCAGAACAACGTGAGCACGCCCAGGGTGCTCGCGACCGACAGCGTCAAGTGGACAGGTGAGGGGGTCGCGGCGGTCGTCGCCGATACGCCCGAGCAGGCGATCGATGCCCTCGAGGCGATCCAGGTCGACTGGGAGCCGCTCCCAGCGGTCGTCGATGCCGAGAAGGCGATGCAGCCCGGCGCACCGCAGCTCCACGACAACGCGCCGAACAACGTCGTCTTCGAGTGGAACGTCGGCGACAAGGCCGGGACGGACGCCGCGATCGACGGCGCCGAGGTCGTCGTCCGCCAGCGGCTCGTCAATCATCGGCTCATCCCGAACCCGATCGAGACCCGTGGCGATATCGCCTGGTACAACCCCGGGACCGACGAGTACACGGTCTGGATGTCGAGCCAGACCCCACACATCCAGCGGCTACTCCTGACCGCGTTCGTCACCGGCATCCCGGAGCACAAGGTCCGCTGCATCAGCCCGGACGTGGGCGGGGCATTCGGTTCCAAGATCTTCTGCTACGCCGACATGGCGTTGTGCATGTTCGCGAGCAAGGCCATCGGCGGGCGCCCCGTGAAATGGGTCGAGGGACGGCGCGAGAACTACCAGTCGACCATCCACGGCCGTGATCACATCACCTACCTCGAGATCGCGGGCAC
>DATHTG010000313.1:0-6811 GCA_035463515.1 Candidatus Limnocylindrales bacterium | reverse complement strand
GGCGGGCCGCGGCGCTCACCGCGATCCGGCCGTGGAGCCTGCCCGCGTAGCCGCGCAGGGCCCGGCTGCCGAACTCGTAGGACGGCGAGAAGCCGGCGTACGCGTGGAACGTCGCGACGTTCACGCTCGTCGACTCGCGGAGCAGGAACAGCGAGAGGAACGGCACGAAGGGCTCGTGGAAATGGAGGACGTCGAACTGCTCGCGCTCGAGCATCCGGCCGATCTGGCTCAGGTACCTCGGCGAGAACGTGAGCGTTCCGACCGACGCGTTGATCGGCACCGAGAAGCCGACACCCAGCCGGATGATGTCGCCCTCTGACGCTCGCTGTGGTCCGTGGCTCGCAGTCAGGACGCGGACGTCATGACCGCGCAGGCGCAGGCCCTGATAGAGGAACTGGACGTGCTGGGCCACGCCTCCGCCCGCCGGGTACACGTACGGGCAGACGAGGCCGATCTTCATGGCTGGCCGGTCCCGTCGGGCGAGCGGCGGGCTCCTGACTCGTAGCGCGGTGGCCGCGCCCGACCACCGGGGTACCCATGATCCCGCCCCGTGCCGGTCCGCCGGACCCGGCCGGTCACCTCGTCGCGTGCATCGACCGCCCGCTTCCGGAGCTGCTGGCCGAACACGCCGAACTGCCCGACCGTCCCGTGGAACGTGCCGCCGTGGTCGGTCTGGCCGGCCTCGATCGCGGCCCGAAGGTCGGCGGCCGTCCGACCGGGGAACGTCGTCCAACCGGACCCGACCGCGTCGAGCGCGTGTGCATCGCTGTTGCCGATGCGCGCAAGACCGTGATCGTCGGCGAACCGCACGACCCGATCGTGCCACGGCCGACCGAGCGCCGTCGGGTTGAACGTCTCGAGCGCGTCGGGTCGGACGGCCTCGTCAGGGTCGTCGAGGAGCCCGCGGAGGACCCAGCCCTGGGCGCACAGCGGGTATGGGACGAGCGGGTGGGCAGGGATCGCGATGCCTCCCGCGTCGTGGACCTCGGCGATCGTCCGGCCGAGAGTGCGGTACGGCCGGATCCTTCGTTCGATGAAGAGGGCAAGGAGGTGGCCGCCGAGGGTCGTGACCTCCTCGCCGACGATCACGTCGACCGGCAGGCCGCGGTCCTGGGCGATCGATCGGCCGGCCAGCGCGGCGTCGACCCGCTCGTGGTCGGTGATGGCGATGACGTCCAGTCCGCCCCGTGCCGCGACGTGCTCGACGATCGACACGACATCGGCGAGACCGTCCGAGGCGACGGTGTGGATGTGAAGGTCGGCACGCCCTCGCGAGTCCGTCATGTCGCTGTGTCCGGCCCGCTCGCGGGGCCGACGGGGGCGAGATCCGGCCAGATCGGGAAGAACACGGCCCACCACTGTTCCGGTGCATCCGCGATCACCCGCTCGAATGCCCGCGCGATCGACGCGGTCGTCGCGGTGGCGCGCTCGCGGCGCGAACCCTGCATCGCGACGTCGACGTTCTCGAGCCGCCCGATGTAGCGCCCGGGAGTGGCACGGCGGACCGCCGCGACGTAGGCGGGCGCACCGGTCTCGATCGCGAGCAGGGCCGGGCCCAGCGGCAGGCGCGCCGGTGCGCCGAAGAGGTCCGTCAGCGTGCCGCCACCCGTCAGGTCGCGGTCTCCGACGAGCCCGACGTACGTGCCGGCTCGCAGCGCCGCGGTGAGCTCGCGGCGAGCCTCGCGCAAGCCCACGATGCGCAAGCCGACCGACCCGCGCGACCGGACGAACCACGCCTGCAGATCCGGGTCGTCGAGCGTCTCCATGGGGCCGACCGCTTCCCCGACGCGCGACGCGAGGTAGAGCGCCGGCAGCTCGATCGCACCGAAATGGAGCCCGACGAAGATGGCCGGACGGGCCGGCGAGAACGCGTCCTCGACGGTCTCCGGGGTCTCGATCGTGATCCGTCGCGGCAGCTCGGCCCCGGCGATCGCCGGGGTCCGCATCACCTCGAGGTAATAGCGCGCCGCATGCCGGTACGCGAGCCGGACCAGGCGCTCGAGAGCGCGTGGGTCGCGGGCGGCAGCCTGCGCCAGCGGCGTCCCGCGGTCGTTCGCCGCGAGCCAGGTGACGACCCTCGCGAGGTTCCGGCGAGCTTGGGCCGCCCTGTCGGGCGTGGCGCGGTACCAGGCATCGCCCGCGAGCCCGGCAAGCGCGATCAGCGGTCGTTCCGGGAGGTGACACGCAAGCCACGATGCCGCCGCCAGTCCGCGCACGCGTAACCGGCGGCCGAGCCGACGCACGATCAGGCGAACGCCTTCGCCGGGCCGGGATCCGGGACGCCCGACTGCATCAGGGCGGCCCGCCGCTCGAGGTCGGCGATCTCCTCGGGGTTCGATGGCCAGATCGGCTTGAAGCTGTACCACTGGTCGGGTGCGGCGGCGATCGTCGCGGCGAGTTCGTCGGCCATCGCCTGCGTCGCGCGCTGGAGCTCGGCGGGGTCGGCCGAGGCGACCTCGATCGGCGACGACCATGAGACATGGAACGTGCCGTCGGCCTGGCGACGGATCGCCACATGGAGGATGAGCGACCCGGTCTTGGCGGCGAGCGTCGCGGGTCCGGCAGGGAGTGCCGTCCACTCCCCGAACAGCCGCACGGGGATACCGTCGGACCGGTAGCCCCAGTCGATGAGCAGGCCCAGGATCTCCCGACGATGCAGGACACCGAAGATCCCGCGGAGGTTGCGCCACGCGATGATCTGCACGCCCCAGCCCTCGCGCTGGCGGCGCAGGATCTCGAAGATCTCGGGGAACGACGAGTCGTCGGCGACCACGCTGATCGGCATGCCGTGATGGGCGATCGAAGCCGCGACCGCTTCGTTGTTCCCGACGTGCGCGACCGTGACGATGAGGCCGCCACGAGGCGCACTCTTCCAGATCGCCCGGACATCGTCGGCGTCGAGGTCGGGCGCGAGACCGGCGACCTCGTCGGGCGGGCGGGTGGGCAGCCGCATGAGCTCGACGAGATAGCGGCCGTAGCCCATGTATGCGCCCATCGCCGCTTCCCGGACCCGCGGATGGTCCGGTGGCAGCCCGAGGACGTGCCCGAAGTTGCGGTTCGACCAGCGGCGCTTCGTCGGCCAGGCGAGGTACGACAGCTGCGACAGGCGCCCGATCAATGCCGCCGCCGGTCGCGGTGGCAGCGAGGCGAGCAGCCAGGATGTCGCGCGATAGCCGAGGACCGCGATCCGTTCGACGATGCGCGGGCTGGCGCCGCTGCGCCGATGCGGCGCTTCGAGGCGCCGATCAAGACGCGCGGCCCGCGCCGCCGAGGCCGTCTCAGCGGCATCGCCGGCTGACCCCAGCCGTGGGCCCTCGCCGACGGTCATGAAGCGGCCGTCGTCGCGACTCCTGTGCGGGTGCCGGCGAGCCGGCGGAGCTTGCGCGCAGCCGGCTTCTCGGTTCCGACGAGCGTCTCGGTGTCGTCGCCGCGGATGAAGGCCTCGACCCGCTCGCGCCCCACGTCGTCGGGGATCTGACGCGGCGGGCTCTTCATGAAGTACGCCGATGGCGCCACGAGCGTGCCCTTCAGGCCGCGATCGAGCCCGAGCCTGAGGCAACGGATCGCGTCCGTGATGACGCCCGCCGAGTTCGGCGAGTCCCACACCTCGAGCTTGAGCTCGGCGTTGAGCGGCACGTCGCCGAAGGTCGTGCCCTCCATCCGGATGTAGCACCACTTCCGATCCTGGAGCCACGGCACGTGATCCGACGGACCGACGTGGACGTCATCCGCGTCGAGCTCGTAGTCGAGCATCGAGGTGACGGCATTGGTCTTCGAGATCTTCTTGGACTCGAGCCGCTCACGCTCCAGCATGTTCAGGAAATCGGTATTGCCGCCGAAATTGAGCTGGTACGTGCGGTCGAGCCGGACGCCACGGTCCATGAACAGCCGCGTGAGGACGCGATGACTGATCGTCGCGCCGACCTGACTCTTGATGTCGTCACCGATGAGCGGCAGGCCCTCCTCGGCGAAGCGTCGCTGCCAATACGGCTCCCGGCCGATGAACACCGGGATCGCGTTGACGAAGCCGACGCCCGCGCGCAGCGCCTGTTCCGCGTACCACTTGGTGGCCTCCTCGCTGCCGACCGGCAGGTACGACACCATCACGTCGACCTGGCGCTCCCTGAGGATGCCGACGATATCGGCGGTCTCGCCCGGCGCCGTCTCGAGGATCTGGCTGAGGTACTTGCCCAGGCCGTCATGCACCATCCCGCGCTCCACGGTGACGCCCAACGCGCCGGTCTGGTGGAACGCGAACGTGTTGTTCGGCTTCGTGTAGATCGCCTCTCCGAGGTCCTTGCCGACCTTGTTCTTGTCGATGTCGAACGCTGCCACGAACTCGATGTCGCGAACGTGGTAGCCGCCGAGGTTGACGTGCATCAGGCCCGGCACGAAGTCGTCGTCGTTCGCGTTCTCGTAGTAGTAGCGGCCCTGGACGAGGCTGCTCGCGCAGTTGCCGACCCCGACGATGGCCACCCGGACCTTGCCATCGCCGCGGCGTCCGGCGCCCGCCCACGTGTTGGACGGCGTCGCGCCGTTCTTGCCGTTCCCGTTCGAACCGTTGGTGCTCACATCTGCTCCTGTTCGGTCGGGAGGCTTGCCGTCTCCCGCGTCGCTTGTGCGCGGACGTGGAGGATCCGCTGGATGACGGTCAGGGTCGCCCCGATCGTGATGATCGCGAGCGTGGCCTCGAGCGCCTTGATGTTGGGTGAATCGGCCAGGATGAGGCCGATCGACAGGATGACGAGCCGAACCTCGCGCGGCATCAGCCCGATGGCCGCCATGCCGCTGCCGGTGGTGAACCCGAGGCCCTCCGACCGCGCGCGGACGTAGCTGACCATGAACGCCGAGCCCATCGCCGCAGTGGCAAGGATCGGCACCCGTGTGTGCTCGTCGATCGCCGATCCGACGACGATCCCGAGATAGACGATGGCCTCGCCGGCGCGGTCGAACACGGAGTCGACGAACGCGCCGAAGCGGCTGACGCGACCTGTCGCGCGGGCGAGGGTGCCATCGAACATGTCGAAGACGCCGCCGAACAGCACGATGATCCCGCCGAGCGTCCAGTGCTGGAGCCCGACGAGCGCCGCCCCAGCGACCGTGATGGCGAAGCCGATGAGCGTCAGCGCATCGGGCGTCAGACCGGCGCGGCCGAGGGCGAGTGCGATCGGCTCGAAGACGCCCTTCACCCGGTCACGGGCCTGGTTCGAGATCGTCAACTCGCGAACCCGAGGATCTCACGCTCTCGGGCCGCGACTTCGCCGAAGGCCTCAGGGCGCAGCGTGCAGATCGTCTCGCGACCGACACGACGCGTCTCGACGAGCCCGGCGACCCGGAGCCGCTTGAGATGGTGGCTGACCAGTGGCTGGGACAGCCCGACGTGGGCGATGAGCTCGGCGACGCTCGCCTCACCGTCGGCGAGACGGCGGACGATCCGCAAGCGGTTCACATCGGCGAGGGCCTTGTGGAACGCCCGCAACTCGCGCAGGTCCTCAGGCTGGAGGACGATCGACGCGAGGGTGGAACGGAAGCGCGCGGGCGTCGGCACGGGCGGGGAAGTCCTCCGAAGGGAGTCACACGTCCGCGGAAGCTGGATGCATCAACGGCCGTTGATATCAACGGATGTTGATGCTATGAGCAGCGGATCGACGCTGTCAAGCCGGTCGAGGTGTTCTGGCGGTCCTACTAGACTCGTCGGCGATGGATCGCGCGACGCGCCTTGTGCTGCTCGCCGTGTTCGGCGCCGGCGTCTTCCTCGCGGGGCTCGAGTTGATGATCACCGCGGTCGCGCTGCCATCGATCCTCGCTGACCTCGTGGCGGCCAACGGGACCTCCGCGTGGACGGAGCTCCGCAAGGCGAGCTGGATCATCAACGGCTACCTGCTGGTCTACATCCTGATGATGCCGCTCGCCGGCCGGCTCGCGGACCGGTGGGGCGCCCGCCGGCTCGCCATCCTCGCCCTGGCCGTGTTCACGATCGGCTCGCTCATCGCCGGGATGGCGCAGGACCTCGACCAGCTCATCGGCGCACGACTGGTCCAGGCCGTCGGTGGCGGCGTCCTGGTTCCCGTCGGGACGGCGGCCGCGGCACACCTCTATGAGGGGCATGGCCGGCCGAGGGCACTCGGCGTCATCGGTGCGCTGACGTTCCTCGGGATGGCCGCGGGTCCGTTCCTGGGTGCCGCCGTCCTCTCGAGCATCCACCCGGAGAGCGTGCTGGAGGGCGTCGGGCTGCGTGAGAGCGCCGTGGGTGCGGTCCTCGCGCCCGCCTGGCGGTGGATCTTCTACGTCAACGTCCCGATCGCCATCGGCGCGCTGCTCCTCGCCTGGGCCGCAGCGCCTGGCTGGGAGACGCCGCGACACGCGGGCCGGGTCGACGCGCTCGGGGCTGGGCTGTTCGGGCTTGCCCTGGCTGCGGGACTCGTCGGGGTGACGCTCGTCGGCGCCCAGCCCGACCCGAGCCTCTCGATCGCACCCGATCGCATGTCGCTCGCGCTCGCGCTGATCGCCGTGGTGGCCACCGCCCTGGCCGTGGTCCGGGCGATCCGCGCACGCGACCCTTTCCTCGACGTGCGGCTATTCCGGAACCTCGGATTCAGCGCGGCGGCCCTCGTGTCGTTGCTCACCGGCTATGCGTTCGCGACCGCGATCATCGGCGGCGCGGTGTTCGTCGATCGCGTGCTGTACGGCGGGCCCGACGAGCAGCGGCTGGCGCTCGGAGCGCTGGCCGGTGCCACCGCGGTCGGCGCCCTCCTGTCCGGGTTCGCGGTCCGCCTCGCCAGCTTCCGGGTCGTGACGCTGGCCGGGCTCG
>DATHTG010000312.1:0-16364 GCA_035463515.1 Candidatus Limnocylindrales bacterium | reverse complement strand
GCCATCGTCAGGACGACGCCGTCGATGGCGAGGCGAGGATTCAGATGGTCCCGAACGAGGTCGATCGTGGCCAGCAACTGGGTCAGACCCTCCAGCGCGTAGTACTCACATTGGAGTGGGATGAGGACCGCGTCGGCGGCGGTCAGGGCGTTGACGGTGAGAAGCCCGAGAGATGGCGGGCAATCGATGAAGATGACGTCGTACCGGTCTGTGAGCCCCGCCAGTGCGGTGCGCAAGCGGCGTTCGCGGGAGGTCGAGTTCGCGAGCTCGACTTCGGCGCCGGCGAGCGCGATCGCCGAGGGGACGACATCGACGCCTGGCGATGTGCCTCGCGTGATCAGATCCGACAGATCGACGCCATCCATGATGCCGTCGTAGGTGGAGCGTTGGAGCGACGAGCGATCGATCCCCATGCCGCTCGTGGCATTGCCCTGGGGGTCGAGATCGACGAGAAGGACGCGATCGCCGGAAAGGGCGAGGAGGCTCGCCAGATTCACGACCGTCGTGGTCTTACCGACGCCGCCTTTCTGGTTCGCGCAGGCGACTGTCCGCCCCACTCAGCGATTCGCTCGGACTGGACTCACGGATACCGATTCTACCATCCACGCCCGTTCGACCTCGGCTGCGTGTGCTCTGCTGGGAAGCATGACGGCAGGGCCTTACCCGGCACTCAACCGCCGTTCGTCTCGGGTGTTTCACGTGAAACAGCTTCGAGGCGGTGTTCGTTGCCCGTTCCGAGCGTCCGTGGGATACTCCGCCGAGTCGTCGCCACCGAATCGGTCGCGATCAACGAGCCGGGCAGGTGGGCGCGGGACCTTTCTGGCCGCTCCGCCGAGGAAACGACCCGTCCGATGACCCTGCTACTCGCTGCGGTCGGCGCAGTTGTGACGGCACTTGTCGAACTCACCGTCATCCAATACCTCCAGATCGGGATGGCCCACCCACACCCGGTCCTCGTGCTGGCCGTGATCGTCACGATCGCCATCGGGATCGAGGCGGGTCTCGTCTGGGCCATGGTTGGAGGTCTCGCGCTTGATGTCCTGGCTCTACGACCCCTTGGCTCGACCGCGTTCGCACTCCTTCTCTGTGTGGGCGCGACGTCGCTGCTCGCCCGATCGCTCGCCCACCTGCGGCCTATCGTCCCGATCGTCGCCGTCTTCCTCGCCAGCGTTGCCTATTCGATGATCCTGTTCGCCCTCTTCAGCGCCCTGCGCTTTCCGCCGGCCACGAGCGACCCGCTCGCGGCCGTGTTCCCCGGCGCCGTGTATGACAGCGTCCTCGGCGTCCTGATCGGACCGCTGGCCGTGGCCCTGCACGACCGACGGATGGAGCAGGAGCGAGTCGACTGGTGAACCCGTACATGAGCGGTCGCCCCCTGCCCGAGCGACGGTTCTCGCGGTTCCTCGTCTTCGGGTTGGCGGTCATCATCGCCGTGGGGACGCTGACAGCGCGACTCTTCTATCTCCAGATCACGAACGGGACGGAGTTCGCGGCCATCTCCACGCGCCAGCGGACGGTCGACGAGCCGATCGCGGCACCGCGCGGCTACATGTACGACCGCAACGGCCGGCTCCTAGTCAAGAACGTCCCGACGTTCGCCGTGAAGATCCGTCCGGCCGACCTTCCGGACGAGGTGCGCGACGACGTCGTCGGCAGGCTTTCGGCACTCCTGCGCATGGATCCTGCGGATATCAACGCCACGATCGATGGGAACCCGGGCTCCGCCTTCGATCTTGTGCGAATCGCCCAAGATGTCGACCGTCGCACCGCGCAGCTGATCTCTGAAGCCGGGTTCGAGCTTCCCGGTGTCGACGTCGTGGTCGAGGCGCGTCGGCAGTACACGGACGGACCGCTGATGTCGCAGTTGCTCGGCTACACGGGTCCGGTGTCCGCCGAACAGCTGCCGGAGCTGCGTGAGAAGGGCTACCAGCCTGACGATCTGCTTGGCAAGGTCGGCTTGGAGCTCCAGTACGAGACCGAGCTCCGCGGCACCTACGGGGTGGAGACCGTCGCCCGCGACAAGACCGGTCGCCGCACCCAGGTGCTGCAGACGGTCCGCGACGCCATCCCCGGTGCTTCGCTGAAGCTCACGGTCGATACGAAGGCACAGCGCAACGCGCAGAAGGCCCTGAAGTGGGCGATGGACAAGATCGGCATGAAGCGTGGCGTCGTCATCGCGATGAACCCGCAGACGGGCGAGATCCTCGCGATGGTGAGTCTCCCGACCTACGACAACAACAAGTTCGCGCGCGGGATCAGCCAGAGCGAATACAAGAAGCTGCTCCAGAACAAGGACAAACCACTTCTGAACCACGCGATCCAGGCGCATTACGCGCCGGGCTCCACCTACAAGCTCGTGACCGGGACAGGTGGCCTCGCCGATCGCGACATCACGCCCGATACCCGCCTCATGACCAAGCCGTTCCTGACGCTCGGAGACACGAAGTTCTACGAGTGGAACCGACGGGGTTGGGGTCCCTGCGATATCTACTGCGGGTTCGGCCACTCGAGCGACACGTTCTTCTACCAGGTCGCGGGGATGCTGGGCATCGACCGCCTCGCCTATTGGGCGCGCCAGTACGGCTTCGGGGCGAAGACTGGTGTCGACCTGCCCGGCGAGGTCGCTGGGATCGTGCCGGACAATGCGTGGAAGCAGGAGGCCCTCGGTGCTCGGGTCTTCCCCGGTGAGACCTACCAGGCCGGCATCGGCCAGGGCTACGACGCGGTCACACCCCTCCAGCTCATCAACGCCTATGCGGCGCTCGCGAATGGCGGGACGCTGTATCAGCCGCAGATCGTGCGCGAGGTCATCGGACCGGATGGCAAGGTCGTCCGCCCGTTCGAGAAGAAGGTCCTGCGCAAGATGAAGGTGAAGTCGAGCGTGCTCCGCACGATGCGCGAGGCGGCCCGCTCGACGGTGACGCTCCGGCACACGTACAACCTGGTCGACCTGCCGATCAAGATCGCCGGCAAGTCCGGGACGGCCGAGTTCGGGACGCCGGACGCCAAGGGTCGCCTGCCCTACTCATCGTTCTTCGTCGGGTTCACCCCGAAGGACCCGCGCAACGGCTCGTTCGAGGATCACGACTCGCGTCTCATCGTGATGGCCTTCGCGCACGATTCGCGCACCAAGGGCAACGCTGCGACGGAGATCGTGAAGTACTTCTTCCAGCTGCACTACGGCATCGAGAAGGACTACCGTCTCCCCGAGAACCTCGAGCGCACGAACTTCTACTCGAACGACTGATGGGCGTCATCCGAGCCGAACCCGCACGCGTCTCCGACTGGGCTGCCAGGTCGGTCGGTGCTGCGTGGCGGGCGTTCGACGTCCAGCTCGTCGTCTACGCCGCGCTGCTTGTGGCGATCGGTCTGGTGATGGCCTACACCAACAGCGTCGAGAACGGCACGACCCCGCTCGAGGCAGGCACGACGTTCACCCGAGGCCTGATGTGGGCGGGTATCGCCTCGATCGCGTTCGTGATCGGGACCGCGTTCGACTATCGCTGGCTCAAGACGTTGTCCTGGCCCGCGTACGCCCTCCAGATCGGCCTCCTGCTGCTCACGCTGGCGATCGGCGACGGCGTCGGGAACGCAGCCCGCTGGATCACGGTCGGGCCACTGACGTTCCAATTCAGCGAACTCGCAAAGATCCTGATGGTGATCGTGCTTGCGAACTACCTGGCCGGCCGAAGCGACAAGCTCGACTCGCTCCGGACGATCATCGGCGCGGGCGTCCTGGTGATACCGCCGCTCGCGTTGGTGATGCTGCAACCCGACCTCGGGACGTCGCTGGTGTTCGGGGCGATCCTCATCGGCATGCTCTGGATGTCCGGCGCGAGCATGCGATGGCTGGGCGCCATGGCGGCCGTGGTCATCGCGATGGTCCCGGTCGCGTGGACGTACCTTCTCCGTGATTACCAGAAGGAGCGGCTCACTTCGTTCCTGAACCCGAAGCCGGATATCACCGACTCGGGTTACCAGCTCTACCAGTCGCAGATCGCCGTCGGATCGGGCGGCTGGTTCGGCCGCGGGCTGACGAACGGGACGCAGGCCCAGGGCGACTTCCTGCCTGTGCAGTCGACCGACTTCGTGTTCTCCGTGCTCGCCGAAGAGCTCGGATTCATCGGCGCCATGATCCTGTTCCTGCTGTTCGTCCTGCTCCTGTGGCGGGTGCTCGTCGCCGGCTGGCGGTCGCGAGATCCGTTCGGGACGCTGTTCGCTTCCGGTATCGCGTCGATGATCCTGTTCCAGCTCTTCGTGAACGTCGGCATGGTCATGGGCATCATGCCGATCACCGGTATCCCGCTGCCGTTCGTGACCCACGGCGGCGCGTCGTTGGTCAGCATCGCGATCGGACTCGGGATCCTCCAGAGCATCAACATCCGCCAGACCAGAGCCGAGTGGTGAACTGGCGCGTCGTCTGACGCTGCCCGATATGCCCGACTGCGTGGCAAGACCTAGCGCCGCCGGAACAATCCCCGCCTGTCCATCGCGTCGGCCTCCGCTGACCGTCGGCGGCCACTCGACCGGAGGATCGCGTCGATCTCGTCTCGATACGGGCGGCCGATCGGCATCCGGTCCAGCCACTCGATGTACTCGAGGTCCCGCCGGGCGATCTCGCCGAGCGACCAACCCGCATATCGCCCGAACGTGAGGACGCTCCCCGACGGGTTTCCGGGTGGCCGACCCGCGGCGCCATTTTCGTCCGGGCGACGCATCGAGGGGTCGTAGCCACCGCCCGCCGACGACCGCCCGCTCGTCCAGTCACGGGACACCACATCGGGCGACGGCGGTCGCGGGGCGTCCGGGCCTCCATCGGACGCACGTCCGGACAGCGCGGCGCGGACCGCGTGGCGCCGGTCGAACGCTGCCCGCCGCTCGGGATCGCCGATCAACTCCCACGCGGCGTTGAGCGCAGTCATCCGCTCGCTGGCGGAAGCCGCCGCAGCGTGACCCGCGGCCGTATCCGGGTGGTACTTGCGCGCGAGCCGGCGATAGGCCGCCGCGATCACTTCGTCCTCGGCTTCCGGGTCGACCTGGAGCGTCTTGTACGGGTCGAGGTCGGCGTCGCTCACGAAAGCGGCCGTGCCGGGACCCCGGGGTGCGTCTCGAGCCCGAGCCCGGCGATGGATGCCGTGAGGGCCTCAGATGCCTCCGGGCTCACGCGTCGGAACATGTACCGGATCACATCGCGGAGGGCGGCCGCCATCGGCAGGGCGAGGATGGCCCCGAGCAACCCAGCGAGTGATCCTCCGATGACGATCGCGAACATGACGAGTGCCGGGTGCAGCTGGATCGCATCACCCTGGATCTTGGGCACGAACACGTTGTTCTCGACCTGCTGCACGAGCGTGTAGAGGATCAGCGCCGCGATGACCGGCTCGAGACCGGCGGTCGCTGCCAGGAGCACCGCAGGGACCGCGGAGATGATCGGCCCGATGATCGGCAGGAGCTCGAGGATGCCGGCGGTGACCGACAGCAGGATCGCGTAGCGGCCGAAGACGGGGTCGACGAACGTGCTCAGGATCAGCAGGCCGACGAACGTGAACACGCCGACCGTGACGCCCAGGATCAGCTGTCCTCGGATCCACTGCCCGAAGACGCGCCGGATGATCCGCAGGATGGCCCACACGTCGAAGCGCCAGGCCACCGGCAGGCTCCGATCGAACTGCTTCGTCAGCACGACCCGGTCCTTCAGGACGTAGAAGATCCAGACGGGCAGGATCACGTAGGCGAACAGCCCGCCGATGATGCTGGTCACTCCGGTCAGCACCGGCAGCAGGTCGGTCGGGTCGAAGGCCGGACCGCCACCGGGGCCGCCCTGGCTGATCGACGTGATCATCGAATCGATCCATTGCCGGACGGCATCGGGGATCGCGAGTCGGTCGTAGGACTCCGCGAGGCGATCGGCCTGCGCCTGGAGTCGCTGGGCGAGACCGGGGAGGTCCTGCAGGAGGCGCACGATCTCGTCGATCAGCGGCGTCAGCGTCAAGTTGAGGAATTCGACGATCGCCACGACCGCGATGACGTAGACCAGGAGGATGGCGAGGCTTCTGCGCATCCCGCGCGCCGCCAGCCCCCGGACCGGCGGGTCGAGAAGATAGACGATCAACAGACCGACGATGAAGGGCCGCACCGCATCGCGTGCCATCCATAGCAGGACGCCGATCACGATCGCGGCGGTGATGAGGACGGCCACGCGGGGCGACAACCGCGCGAAGCGCGGATGGTCGGGGTAGGAATCCGGGTCGACGAACGGGGGAGGGGGCAGCGCTGCGACCCACGCCGTCGACGGAGCGGGAGCCGCCCCTTCGGGCTCGTCCATGGTCCGGCAGACTAGCAGACGTGCCGGCGCCCCCCGATCCCGCCGCGGAGCCTCGCCAGCGCTGGCGATTGATCGTGGCCCGCGAATCGGGTCTGGCCGCGACGCAACGCGAGGTGGCGGCGGAATGGACCGCCGCGATCGAGGCCGCAGGCTTGCCACTCGTGGGCCGTGACGCCGGACGCGGCAGGGCGCGGATCGCGTTCGGGGCGCCACTCCCCGTCGGGATGGCCGCCGAGCGGGAGTTGATCGACATCGTGATCACAGACTCGTGGCCGGTCTGGCGCGTCCGGGAAGGCCTCGCAGCCTCCGTGCCGCCAGGGTGGACGTTGATCGATGTCCACGACGTCTGGCTTGGTGGACCGCCGCTCGCCGGACGTGTCGTTGCGGCCGACTATCGCATCGAGCTCGAGGATGCCGTTGACACCGCCGCAGTCCGCAACGCCTCGGCGGAGCTTGAGGCCGCGGTCGGGATCCGGCGACAGCGTCTGAAGGGCGGGACCCCGGTCGATTACGACCTGCGGCCCCTCCTTATCAGCGTCGGCGTGGAGCCAGGGCCGCCCGTGACGGTCCGCACGAGGACGCGCTTCGACCCGGAGCTCGGCACCGGTCGCCCGGAAGAGGTCATCGGCGCCCTCGGCGATCTGGTAGGTTCGACGCTGGAGATCCGCTCGATCGTCCGCGAGCGACTGCTCCTCGACGAGGACGTCCGGTGATGTCCAGCTCGGGCGCGCTCGATTGACCGTGCGGCCGTTCGGCCGTACACTCCACCGTCCGCGCCGTGGCCCTGCCCGGCGTCATCCCATGTCCGACAGCCCGATCGCTCCGCGCGTCGCCCGCCGTCGTCAAACAACCCTGAGGACCAATGTACGCAGTCATCGAGACCGGCGGGAAGCAGTACCGCGTGGAGGTCGGCACCGAACTCGAAGTCGAGCTGCTCGACGCTGAGCCGGGCAAGACCGTCACGGTCGGACGCGTCCTGCTCGTCGCCGACGGCGACGACGCGTCGATCGGTCGCCCGGTCGTCGACGGCGCCGCGGTGAGCGCCGAGGTCGTGCGACAGAGCCGCGGTGACAAGGTGATCGCGTTCAAGTACCGGCCGAAGGCTCGACGCCGGGTCAAGAAGGGGCATCGCCAGGACCTCACGATCCTGCGGATCTCCGACATCACCCTCAACGGCAAGAGCGCAGCGAAGTCGGCGGCCAAGGCCGACGCGGATGCCAAGAGCGAGCGCCAGCGGCTCGAGGAAGCCGCAGCCGTCCAGGCGGCCAAGGACGCCGAGCTCGCTGCGAAGCTGGCCGCGTCGAAGCCGGCGCCCGCGAAGAAGGCCGATGCCAAGTCGAAGCCGTCGACGAAGGCGGCGTCGAAGGCCGAAGCCAAGCCTGACGCCAAGCCCGAGGCGAAGCCGGCGAAGGCCGAGGCAACCTCGAAGGCATCGACGCCCAAGAAGCCGACGACACGGGCGAAGGCCGCTGACGCGGACGCCAAGGCGGATGAACCGGCACCCAAGAAGACCGCGGCCAAGCCGCGTGCCACCAAGAAGGACGGATAAGCGATGGCACACAAGAAGGCCGGCGGCAGCGTCAAGAACGGCCGCGACAGCGCCGGCCAGCGTCTCGGCGTGAAGGCCGGCGACGGACAGACCGTCACCGCCGGTTCCATCATCGTCCGCCAGCGCGGGATGACATTCTCGGCCGGCCCCGGGACGGGGCTCGGCAGGGACTACACCGTGTTCGCGACCGTCGACGGCAAGGTCAAGTTCGAGCACAGCACCAAGAGCAAGAAGCGCATCCGGGTCGAGGCGGAAGGATCCGCCACGACCGCCTAGTCGCTCGGCAGGCGAGACCGGACCAGCCGGCGATCACCGGCGGGGCGATGGCCCTGCACGGAAGACGTCGGAGGAGAGAACACCCGTGAAGCCCGATATCCATCCCAAGTATTACGAAGCGAAGGTCCACTGCGGCTCGTGCGGTCGCGAATGGACGGTCGGGTCGACGCGAGAGGAGCTGCGCGTGGACGTGTGCAGCAACTGTCACCCGTTCTTTACCGGCACTCAGACGATCATCGACACCGCGGGTCAGGTCGAGCGGTTCCAGAAGCGCTTGGAGCGCCAGGTCCGCAGCTAGCGCGCACGATCCCCGATCCGACGACGGCCGGCCGCAGGGCCGGCCGTTCCGATTCCCACGATGGCATTGGTACCCGGCCGGTACCGTCGTCCGGAAGCCGTCGACCATCATCGCCGGTAGACTTGCGCACGATGTCAGCGAACCCGGCGCCGCTGGCGGCGGACGGCGGCCGCCGTGGCGGGACTCCCTTCGCATATGGCGGACAGGCCCTCATGGAGGGCGTCCTCATGCGCGGCCGCAACGCGATCGCCGTGGCGCTGCGTCACCCCGATGGCCGGATCGTCACGGCCACGGAACGCCTGGAGTCGCGGATCCACACGTCGCGCGCGGCCAAGTGGCCGTTCGTGCGGGGTCTCGTCGTCCTGTACGAGACGCTCGTCATCGGCACACGCTGGCTGGTACGGAGCGCCAACGTCCAGGCCGAGGAGGACGACGTCGAGCTCGGCAAGGGCACCATCGCCGTCACGTTACTCATCACGTTCGGTGTCGCGATCGCCGTGTTCAGCCTGTTGCCGCTGTTCATCTCGAGCGTCGCGACGTCCGGCGCGAGCCAGGGCTGGGCGCAGCCGGCCGTCGAGGGCCTGATCCAGGTCGGACTGTTCCTCGCGTATCTGACGTTCGTGTCGCGCACGCCGGACATCTACCGCGTGTTCCAGTACCACGGCGCCGAGCACATGACGATCCATGCGCTCGAGGCGGGCGACCCGCTGACGGTCACCGACGTCCGCAAGTACCCGACCGCGCATCACCGATGCGGGACGGAGTTCCTGGTGATCCTCGTGCTGCTGTCGATCTTCGCGTTCTCGCTCGTCGGCAAGCAGGAACCGCCCGTGATGATCCTCAGCCGTTTCATCGGGATCCCGGTCCTCGCGGCCGTCGGCTATGAGGTCCTCAAGATCGGCGCGAGGTTCCGCCACAACCCTGTCGTCCGGGCGATCATGTTCCCCGGGATCCTGGTCCAGATGATCACCACCAAGCGCCCGACCGACGACATGATCGAGGTCGCGATCTCGTCGATGGAGGAGGCGCTGACGGCGGACGGCAACCCGATCCCCGTCGGCTCGACGATCTTCGACCGCGATCCGCTCGTCCTCCCGTCCGGCGACAAGCAGCGGGAGCCGGCGCCGGATCCAGTGGCGGCGGCCACGACCGACGAGCCGCCGGCGGTGCCATGAGCGATCTCGACGCGAAGCTCGCCGAGATCGCCGCGCAATACGACGACCTGCAGGCCCAGCTGGCGCGACCCGAGGTGACCTCCGACCCGAACGAGATCCGTCGGCTCGGCCGGGAGCTGGCGCGCCTCGAGCCGACGGTCGAAGCATTCCGCACGCTCGACGCGACTCGCCGCGAACTCGCCGGGGCTCGTGAGCTGCGCGACGCGAGCGACGGTGATGACGACCTGCGCCAGATGGCTCGCGACGAGGTGACGCGCCTCGAGGGCGACGAGGCGCGGCTTCTGGACGAGTTGCGCGTCCTGCTGCTCCCGCGCGACCCGAACGACGAGCGTGACGTGATCCTCGAGATCCGAGCAGGCGCCGGGGGCGATGAGGCTGCCCTGTTCGCCGCGGAGCTCCTGCGGATGTACCTCCGCTACGCGGGCCGTCACAAGTTCAGCACCGAGGTGATGAGCACGAACGAGACCGGTATCGACGGCATCAAGGAGGCCATCGTCGGCGTCGGCGGCGACGGCGCGTATAGCCGGCTGAAGTTCGAGGGCGGCGTCCATCGAGTCCAGCGCATCCCGGCGACCGAGTCGAGCGGCCGGATCCACACATCGACCGCGACGGTCATCGTCCTGCCCGAAGCCGACGAGGTCGAGATCGATATCGACGAGGACAAGGACCTCCGCATCGAGGTGAAGCGCTCGTCGGGGCCAGGCGGCCAGTCGGTCAACACGACAGACTCCGCCGTCCGCATCACGCACCTGCCCACCGGACTCGTCGTCGAGATCCAGGACGAGAAGAGCCAACACAAGAACAAAGCCAAGGCGATGTCCGTCCTGCGCTCGCGGCTGCTCGACATGGAGATCCAGAAGCAGCGTGCGGCGGAGTCGGCCACGCGTCGGTCGATGGTCGGAGCGGGCGACCGGAGCGACAAGGTCCGGACCTACAACTTCCCGCAGGACCGCGTCACCGATCACCGGATCGGCAAGACGGTCCACAACCTGCCCGGCGTGATGGCCGGCGACCTCGATGAACTGATCGACGCGCTGATCATGGCCGACCAGGCCGATCGGCTCGCCAACCTGATGGGTGCCGATGACGCAGCTTGAGACCGCGGTCCGGTACATGCCGGCGCGTGCCGTTCCGATCGTCAAGGCCACGGACCTCGGGTCCGTCCAGGTCCTGAAGCACGGCAATCGGTTCCTGCTCACGGATTCGTTCGGTGACATCCACCCGGATTCGCGCGGGCTGGGCCTGTACGAGGGCGATACCCGGGTGCTTGCGTGCTCGGTGCTGCGGATCGGCGGGAGCAGGCCCGTCCTGCTCCAGACATCGGTCGGCGCGAACTACCGCGGCGGCATCCAGATGACGAACCCGTCCGCCGACCGGAATCCGGATGCCAAGGTCCATCCGCTCGACGAGCTGGTCGGGCGGACGATCGGCATCAGCCGTGAGCGGCTCATCGGCGCCGAGGGCGTCGGAGAACGGATCAAGGTCGTCAATCACGCCGCGAAGGACGCCGAGGTCCCGGTGGATCTCGAGCTCGGGGTGGATGGCGCGGACATCTTCGAGGTCCGCGGCTATCCCCGACCGAGCCGGGGCCAGCTGCTTCCGGTCGCCGTCACCGAGGACCGAGTGACGTTCCGGTACATCGGACTGGACGGGATCGAGCGCTCCACCCACATCGCGTTCTCCGAGCCGACCGAGGCCGCCGAACCGGTCGACGAGCCCCGGTCCGACGGGTCCGATCCGGGCGCGGCCGTCCGGCTTCGCTGGACGCTCCGGCTCGGCCCGGGCGAGACGAGGACGTTGGGCTGGACGATCTGGTGCACCGATCGTCCGGCCCCCGCCGATGCCGCTGATGAGCCGACGCGCACGGCGGACCAGGACGCGATGTTCCCGCCCGTTCCGCGAGTATCGGCCGACGAGGGCGCCGCCGCGTACCACGCGTGGGAACGGGGCACGACCTCCGTCGTGAGCGATCACGAGCTGTTCAACCTGGTCATCAAGCGGTCGGTGTCAGACCTGCGACTGCTCGTCAACGACGGGCCTGGGGCCGACGAGCGCTACATCTCCGCCGGCGTGCCGTGGTTCGCGACGCTCTTCGGTCGGGACTCGCTGATCTCGGCGTTCCAGGCGCTCGCCTTCCGCCCGCAGATCGCAGTCGAGATCCTCGAGGTGCTCGCGGCTCACCAGGCGACCGAGGACGACCCCGCCCGTGACGCGGAGCCCGGAAAGATCCTTCACGAGCTGCGGACCGGCGAGATGGCACGTTCCGGGGAGCTGCCGCACACGCCGTACTACGGCTCGGTCGATTCGACCCCGCTGTGGCTGATCGTCTTCGGGGCGACGTTCGATTGGACCGGCGACCGAGGGATGGTCGATCGGCTCTGGCCGAATGCGCTCGCCGCGCTCGAATGGATCGACCGCTACGGCGACCGCGACGGCGATGGGTTCGTCGAGTACGAGCGCCGGTCACAGCGAGGGCTGCTGAACCAGGGCTGGAAGGACTCCAGCGACGCGATCCGCGACCGCACAGGGGCCGAGGCGCCGCCGCCGATCGCCCTCGCAGAGGTCCAGGGCTACGTGTACGACGCGAAGCGTCGGATGGCCAGACTGGCGGCGATCCGTGGCGAGACCGATCTGGCGATCCGGCTCGACGCCGAGGCCGACCAGCTGGCGACGCGGTTCGAGCAGGCATTCTGGATGGAGGACCGCCGCTACTACGCGATCGCGCTCGATCGCGACAAGCGGCAGGCCGACGCGATCGCCAGCAACGCCGGGCAGTGCCTGTGGTCCGGGATCGTCACGCCCGACCGGGCGCGCGATGTGGTCGACCGCATCCTCCGGCCGTCGATGTTCTCCGGTTGGGGTGTGCGCACCTTCGCGGCCGACCAGCCGGGCTACAACCCGATCGGCTATCACACCGGGACCGTCTGGCCGCACGACACGTCACTGATCGCTGCCGGGTTCAAGCGCTACGGGTTCGACGACGCGACGAACCGCCTCGTCGGCCAGATGATGGAGGCGGCTCAGGGCTTTCCCGACTACCGACTCCCGGAACTGTTCTGTGGCTTCGACCGCACCGATGCCCACACCCCGGTCCCGTACCCGGTCGCCTGCTCGCCGCAGGCGTGGGCAGCCGGGTCCTCGTTCCTGTTCCTCGAGACGATGCTCGGGTTGCGCGCGCACGCGGATCGGCACGAGCTGGAGTTGCTCCACCCGCATCTCCCCGACTGGCTGGGCAAGGTGACGCTGACCGACCTCCGCATCGGTGATGCGTCGGTCGACCTGCTGTTCCATCGCTGGCGGGGGACGACGAGCGCCGAGGTGCTTCGCAAGGTCGGCGACGTCGCCGTCACGATCCGACTCTGACGCACCCTCGATGACCGCGACCCGTGCCCTCGTCGAGGCAGGGACCGAACGATTTCGGGCGGCAGGGTCCGAGACGCCGAGGCTCGACGCCGAGCTGCTGCTCGCGTATGCGATCGGCGTGGACCGGACTGCGGTCATCGCCCACGGCGAGGCCCCGGTCGGGTCGGACGCGGAGGCCGCCTATGAGGCGCTGGTCAGCCGGCGCGAGATGGGCGAGCCGGTGGCCTACCTGCGGGGCATGAAGGAGTTCCACGGCATCGCCCTGACCGTTGATCCGCGCGCGTTGATCCCCCGACCCGAGACCGAGCTGCTCGTCGACATCGCGATCTCCACGGTGATGACGGCGCTCACCGCGGGCGTCGTCCGACAGGCCGTCCCGCGGGTCGTCGACGTCGGCACCGGAAGTGGCGCGATCGCGATCGCCCTCGCCGTCGCTCTGCGGGCTCGTCGCGTCCCAGCCGAGGATCTCGAGATCACCGCGGTCGACGTGTCGCCCGATGCGCTCGAGCTCGCCCGCGAGAACGCGGTCGCGCACGGCGTCGGCGACAGGCTTCGGTTCGTGGCGAGCGATCTCCTGCCGCCGAATGCCCGTTCAGAGCCGGTCGACATCGTCGTCGCGAATCTGCCGTACGTCCGAACGGCGGAGCTCGAATCGCTCATCGAGCGACGGCTGAGCGCCGCGTTCGAGCCACGCGTCGCGCTCGATGGCGGGCCCGACGGGCTCGCGGTCATCCGGCGCTTGCTCGACGAGCTGTCGTGGGGACTCGCGATCGACGGCGTCGCGCTCCTCGAGATCGGTGGCGACCAGGGCCCGTCCGCGCTGGAGCTCGTGAGCCAGCACCTTCCCGACTGGACGGGTGAGACGTTGCCGGACCTGGCCGGCCTGCCACGGGTCCTGCGGCTGCGTCGGAGGGCCACATGACGCTGGTCGCCGCCGAGACGCCGCTGATGCCCGCGAGCCTGCCAGTCACGCCCGAACCGGCGTTCCCGATCCGGCTGATCGCGCTCGACATCGACGGCACGATCATCGGTGACGACCATGAGGTCACGGCACGGACGGTGGCGGCGGTGCGGAACGCGATGGCGGCCGACGTCGCCGTGTCGCTCGTGACGGGCCGGATGGTGTCGTCCGCCATGCGCTTCGCGACGGAGCTCGGCCTGACGGGCCCCGTCGTCGGGTACCAGGGCGGTCTCATCCGGGCGATGCCGCTCTCCGAGCGCCGCCTCGGGAAACTGCTGATGCATACGCCGCTTCCGGCGGAGGCGGCACGATCGATCCTCGAATGGACGCGCGCCCGCGGCCTCGACCCGCACGTCAACCACCTCGAGCGGTTCATCCTCCGTGCCGACGACCCCAAGGCCGACGACTACTCGGCGTTCATGGGCGCCAGGGCGGAGCTCGTCCCGGACCTGTTCGCCGCGATCGACCACCCGGTCACGAAGATCCTGGCTGTCGGCGAGCCGCCGATCCCCACGGAGGTCGCGCCCCTCGCTCGCGAGGCATTCGCTGGCCGCGCGGACGTCACGATCTCGCACCCGCGCTTCCTCGAGTTCGTCGCGCCTGGCGTCTCGAAGGGGCGGGCCGTCCGCTGGCTGGCGAGGCGGCTCCGGATCCCGCTCGGGGCCACCCTCGCGGTCGGTGACCAATGGAACGACCTCGAGATGCTCGCCGAGGTCGGGCACGGGACGGCGATGCCGAGTGCACCGGCCGCGGTCCGAGCCGCGGCGCGCTACGTCGCAGCACCACTCGAGGAGGATGGCGCAGCCCGGATGATCGAAGACCTGGTGCTGGCGTCGCCGTCAGCGGTCCTGTCGAACTCGCAACGGCTGGCTGCGGCAGCCCGGGAGCTACGGGCGTGACGGCGCGGGTCGTCGCTGATGACGAGTCGGGCCGGGCAGCGGCTGTCGACGTCCTTCGCGCGGGCGGTGTCGTCGCCCTGCCGACCGACACGGTGTATGGGATCGCGGTGGCAGTCGCGACGGAGGGCGGCATCGAGCGGCTCTTCGCAGCGAAGCGCCGGCCGCCCGACAAGGGGATCATGCTGCTGCTCGACGATGCGGCCCAGGCGTCGGAGGCGGGCGTCATGACACCGGCGGCGGCGGCGTTGGCAGAGGCATGCTGGCCGGGCGGTCTGACCGTCATCGTCCCGCAGCGTCCCGACGTCCCGTGGCCGGACATCCTCACCGGTGGCGCCTCGACGATCGGGTTACGGGTCCCGGATCACGCTGCGCCGCGCACCCTGGCGCGCGGCGTCGGCCCGTTGCCGACCACGTCAGCGAACGTGTCCGGCCTTCCGGAGGCCCCCGATGCTGCTGCGATCGTCGAGCAGCTCGGCGATTCGGTCGACCTCGTCCTCGACGGTGGCCGCGCTCACGGCGGCCCGGCATCGACAGTGGTCGACTGTACCGGGGAGCGACCGATCGTCCTCCGTGTCGGCGCGATCCCGCTCGATGAGGTGGCCAGGATCCTCGACCAGGCCGGAGTCCGCCACGATCTGCAGTCGGGCGACGCGGGCGACTGATCAGCCCGATCGACCTCGCGCGTCGACCGGCCAGCGATCGACGATCCGGCCGTCGCGGATCACGTGGAACGCCTCGAACAGGTCGACGACCGGGCAGATGTGGTTCGGCACGACGACCA
Organism: Candidatus Limnocylindrales bacterium; assembly: GCA_035463515.1. Classification (GTDB taxonomy): domain Bacteria; phylum Chloroflexota; class Limnocylindria; order Limnocylindrales; family CSP1-4; genus SPCO01. The sequence goes on along the minus strand of DATHTG010000312.1, from coordinate 737 downwards.
CCACCCGACCGATGTCGGGGAGCAGCGTCCCATCCGGGACCTCGACCACGCCGTGGTAGTCGGAGACCCGCGCGACGACCACCCCGAGCTCCGGGATGGCGCCGTGGCCGCTCAGGTAGGCGGGTACGTCCTTCGTCAACGTCTTCGCCCCGGCGTCGATCACGAAGCGACGACTCGCCTCGTTCACGCTGACGACCCGTGCGACGACGGACGCCGCGACCGCATCGGGCTCGATCGAGCCGAGCGCGACCTGCTGGCGATCGCCGAACACGTACGTGCCCGGACGTTCCTCGGTGACGCCGTCACGGGCCGAATCGAGCGCGGTCGGCGTGGATCCTGCGCTCACGACGATCGGCTCGATGCCCGCGTCCCGCAGCGATGCGGCGGCTTCGGCCAGGCAGCGGACCTCGTCGTCCGCGGCGCCCGTGCGCGCGTCAGGACCGTGATAGCCGTGCCCGCCGTGCGTGAACACGCCGATGACAGTGAGCCCGGCGTCCGCTGCCGCCCGGGCCACGTCCCCCGCGTCCGCCGGCACGACGCCGCTCCGGCGACCGCCCGAGTCGATCTCGACCAGCACGGACACGCGACCCACGTCCTCGCCGAGGGCATCGCCGATCGCGCGTGCCCCGACCCCCGAGTCGATCCCGAGCCGCAGCCGTCCCCGTCGCGCGATCGCGCGCAGGCGGCCCGCCTTCGGCCCGCCGGGCACGAGCGGATACGCGATGAAGAGGTCATCG
>DATHTG010000311.1:0-7868 GCA_035463515.1 Candidatus Limnocylindrales bacterium | reverse complement strand
CTGACGAGGTGCTCCGAGGCCTCGGTGACAACCTGCCCCCGTCGATCGCCGACGCGCTCCGGCCCGAGCTGGAACGGCTGCTCACCTCGGCACGGCCCGGGCTGGTCAGCGTCGGCGCCCTCGCAGCGCTGTGGGCCGCGACGGGCGGCACGAACGCGTTGATCAAGGGCATGCACCGGGCATATGACGTGGCCGAGGAACGTCCGTTCCTGATGCGCTATGCCGTCGCGGCCGGGCTGACGCTTCTCGGCGCGATCGGTGTGGTCGTGTCCTTCGTGACCATCGTCGGCGGAGCCATGGTCACCGAGCAGACCGCCCAGCGTCTCGGACTGGGTCCCGAGTCCGGCGCGATCCTCGGGGTCCTCCGATGGCCCGGCGTGTTCCTCGTGCTGACGATCGCCGTCTCGGTCCTCTACCGGTACGGACCGAGCGTCGCCGTCCCGTGGCGCTGGATCGTCACCGGTGCCGCGCTGTTCGGCGCGGGGTGGCTGGTCGCCACTGCGGCACTGGGCTACTACGCGGGTCATGTCGCCGACTACGGTGCGACGTACGGATCGCTCGGTGCGGTGATCGTCCTGATGCTGTGGTTCTACGTGACCGCAGCCCTCCTCATCGCCGGAGCGGAAGTGACGGCGACGCTGGCGCACGAGCTGACACCGGCCCGCATCCAGCGACGCGCGGAGGAACAGCGGGTCGCTCGCGCGGTCGACGGTGCGACCCAGCGGGTCCGGGACGGCGCCGAGACCGCGGCGCACCGGGTGTCGCGCTAGCGTTCGTACGCCCGAGCGACGGTTGCTGACGTCGCGCCCTCGCACCCCGCTGCAACGTCGATCGACGCCGCTGCGACGCGTCCGCGCTGTCCGCCGCGCGACGCTTGGGAGCGCCATGGCCCTCGACACCTATCGACGCAAGCGTCGGTTCGACACGACGCCCGAACCCGAAGGGTCGGTCGTGCGGCAGGCAGCGCCCGACGGGCGTGCGCTCGACGGCGGCAGATACGTCGTCCAGCGGCATCGAGCGACCCGCCTCCACTACGACGTCCGACTCGAGCTGGGCGGCGTGCTGGTGTCGTGGGCGGTCCCGAGAGGCCCGTCGCTCGATCCGCAGCAGCGTCGTCTGGCGATCCACGTCGAGGATCATCCGATCGAGTACTTCGACTTCGAAGGGAGGATCCCGGCCCGACAGTACGGCGGCGGTGACGTCATCGTCTGGGACTGGGGCTTTTGGTCGGCGGACGCGTCGAACCCTGACGCGACCGAGGCACTGCAGCGGGGCGAGCTGAAGTTCCACCTGGACGGGGACAGACTCCACGGCGCGTTCGTGTTCCTTCGCATGCGCTGGACCGATGCGCCGAAGGACCAGTGGCTCCTCATCCACCGGAAGGACCGGCACGCCAGCGCCGGCTGGGATGCCGAGGACCTGCCGGAGAGCGTCAAGACCGGCCGGACGAACGACGAGGTCGCCGCAGGCGCCAGACCGAAGCGCCGCGCGGCAAGACCAGACGCGGCGGTGGCATGAACGAGCTCGCCTACCGTGCCGCCGAGCGCCGATTGTGGCGGTCGATCGGTGCCCATCCGACGGAACGGATCATCCACCTCGACCGGATCGGCGTCGATGTGCGGCTCCAGGAGGTGGGCAGCGGCCCGCCGGTGCTCTTCATCCACGGCATCGCGACGAGCGGAGTCAGCTGGGCTGCGCTTGCTGCGCGGGCGACCGGCTTCCGCTGCCTGATCGTCGATCGACCAGGGACGGGCCTGAGCCAGCCACTCACGAGATCGGTCGACCACACGACGCTCGCCGAGTTGTCCGACGTGTTCGTCGCCGACGTCCTCGACGCGCTCGAGCTGCCATCGGCACACGTCGTCGCAAGCTCGCTCGGCGGCTACGTGGCGTTGCGGTCAGCGGCCGCCACGCCGGAGCGCGTCGAGCGGATGGTGCAGTTCAGCTGGCCGGTCGGCGCCCCGACCAACAACCTGCCGGTGCTCCTCCGCGCGCTGAGCCTGCCCGGCTTCCGCCGCCTGTTCGAGCGCCTCCCGCGAACGGAGCGGTCCGTACGCATCCTGCTCGAGCGGATGGGTCATCGCGAGAAGCTGCTCGATGGCCGCATCAGCCAGCTGGATATCGACTGCTACGTCGCGCTCATGCTGCATACCGACACGATGCGGAACGAGCTGGCGCCGGTCCCTGCGGTCATGTCGCCGCTCCGCGGCCTCGAACGGCTCCATCTCGACGACGAGGTCCTGTCGCGTGTGGTCTGCCCCACACTCTTCGTCTGGGGAGCCCGCGATCCCTTCGGCGGCGAGGCGGTCGCCCGGGCCATCGCCGGGCGACTGCCGAACGCGGATCTGGACCTCTTGCCCGACGCCGGCCACAGCCCATGGCTCGACGATATGGACGCGTGCGTCCTGAGGATGACCGACCACCTCCGCGGCGCGGCCACGCGGCACAGCGGCGCCGAGCCCCTGACGGCGCTCGCGTCCTGAGGCGCCGCCCCGGACCGGGCACACTTGTCGCTGATGCCTGACCGCATGCCCGCGTTCATCCCGCCGATGCTCGCGACGCTCGTGGGCGCGCCGTTCGACGATCCCGACTGGACGTTCGAGATCAAGTGGGACGGCTTCCGCGTCGAGGCGGTCATCGATCGGGGCCGCGTGCGCATCTGGACGCGCGGGCAGCAAGATGCCGCCGGCTACTTCGGACCGTTCCTCGAGCCGGCGGACTGGATCGCCGCGGATCAGGCGATCGTCGACGGCGAGGTGATCGCGCTCGACGACCACGGCGAGCCCGATTTCGCGCTCCTCCAGTCCCGCATCAAGGGGAAGGGGCGGGGCGGCGAGGCGACACCGTTCGTCTACGAGGTATTCGACCTGATGTGGCTCGACGGTCGGTCTCTGGTCGCCGAGCCGCTGGAGGTCCGGCGACGGCTGCTCAAGGACGTCCTGCGGGCGGACCCACGCGTCCGCCTGAGCGAGGACATCGCCGGCGACGGGCTGGCGTTCTTCGAGGCTGCCAAGCAGCGGAGCCTCGAAGGGATCATGGCCAAGGACCGCCGCTCCCCATACCAGCCGGGCAAGCGCAGCATGGCCTGGCAGAAGGTCAAGATCCGGCCGGAACAGGAGCTTGTCGTCGGTGGGTGGGCGAAGGGCACGGGAAAGGCCGTCGACCTGGGGGCGCTCCTCGTCGGCGTCTATGAGGGTGGTGCGCTGCGCTACGCCGGCAAGGTCGGCGCCGGCTTCAACGATGCGATCCGCGGAGAGCTGCTGGCGGCCATGACACGGCTCGCCAGCGACGAGCAACCGTTCGCCGATCCGCCGCCGAGAGCGGTGTCGAAGAACGCTCTGTGGCTGAGACCGGAGCTCGTGATCCGTGCCGAGTTCGCGGGATGGACCGGCGACGGCCTGGTACGCCAGGCAGCGTACAAGGGCCTCGACCTCGGCAAGGACCCGCGGAAGGTGCGGCGGGAGGTCGCTCGACCGCGAGCCTAAGGGGCGAGCGGTGCGAAGCCGCTGTCGATCAACTGCTCGGCGATCACAGCGTTGCCCTCGGCCGAGGGGTGCGTGTAGTCAGCGGCGAGCAGCGGTCCCGATGGCTCCGTGCCATCCGGGCCGTTGAAGCGCGTCGAGATATCGACGCATTCGAACCCGTTGTCGTGCGCCGCACCGCAGATGACCGCGTTCCACGCCTTGATGACGCGAGCGGTCGCCTCGACCCCGGCTGCCGGCAGCTCGTGCCCGGGCCAGCCGATCCAGTCGTTGTATCGGTTGATCGTCCGCAGGATCGTCGGCTTGCCGGCGCGCAGCGCCGCGATCCGCTCGTAGGTCTCTTGGTACATCGGCGTGAAGCGGTCGATCTCGGTCGCGAGGCACTCGTCGGTGAATTTCGACCAGTCCGGGGTCTCCGAGAAGGGACCGTCGCAGGCGTCGTCGTCGCGGTTCATCGGCACGTCGTTGTGGGCGATGCCGACGATGATCGCGTCGGCCGCGGTCAGCGCGTCGATGCGCTGCCGGTCGTTCTTGATCTCGTTCAGGAGCCCGCTGATCGTGAGGTTGTTGTGTTCGGACAGGTTCTGCAGCCGGACCGTCTCGCCCGTCGCCTCCGCGAGGGCGTCAGCGTAGATCTTCACGAATGCCGTGCAGCCGGGACAGTCCTCGGGGCTGTTGAAGGGGATCGAGTCACCGACGACCACCAGGGAGAGCCCGGTAGCCGGGCTGACGCTCCCATCGGTCGGCGACGCCGAGGCGGACGCGGAGGCACTCCCTGACGGTTCCACGGAGGGGCTCGAGACGGGCGGACTGGCGCTTCCGGGCGCCGAGCAGCCGAGCACCGCAGCCGAGATGAGGAGCCATGCCAGTGAACGCCGTTGCACGAGTTCCCCTCCCATCGCCACCGCATGCGTCCGGCTAGCATCGCCGGATGCGACGCGTCCTCGGCCTCATGTTCGCGGTGCTCATCGCGACCGCATGCAGCCCCGCCGTTTCGTCGTCTGCGCCGACGGTCTCGCCATCATCGACGCCCGCCGTCAGCCCGACGTCGTCCGAGGCGGCGTCCGCATCGACGCGCTTGTCGGCGCAGGACCTGACGGCCGGCGACGTCTCACCCGGGACCTACACCCGCAGCGGGTTCGAGCCGCGGGTCACGTTCGACGTCGACCAAGGCTGGACCGTCGGGACGCTCGCGACCGGGTTCTTCGACATCCAGCAGCAACACGGCACCCCCGAGGTCATCGCGCTCCAGTTCGGAAAGGTCGAGGCTGTCGTCGCCGCTGATGGATCGCTCCTCGAGGCCCCCGATGCCCAGGACGCGATCGATGCGATCACGTCCAACCCGGGACTGGAGACGGTGGGGGAGAGCGAGTCACTCCTCGGCGGCAAGGCCGGCGTCGTCATCGAGGTCCAGAACACGAGCGGCGCGCATACCCAGATCCTCGAGGTACCACCCGGCCGTCTCGGCATCGACTCCGGGCGGCAGCTGTGGATCGCGCTCTTCGACACGTCGGACGGCCTGCTCGCCGTGATGGTCGGCGGATCGATCGACGACTGGGATCACGCCCTCGAGGTGGCAGAACCGGTCCTCGAATCGATAGCCATCGACGACTGAACCTCAGGGGCTCCAGAAGGCGATCTCACCATCGAGCGTGATCGGCTCCGACCCGTCTGGGTGGCGGACCGCGACGTGGCTGACGCCATCGTCGCCGATCTCCGGCATCAGCAGCGCGGACCCGTCGGGCGCCCACAGCTGGTGGCTGAGCGCGTACTGGTCGAAATATGCGATCAGGGCCGTCACGAACCGTTCGGTCGGACGGATGACCGGCTGCGACAGGGTCGCCCCCGACGCGACGTCGACGAAGATCAACCGGACCTCGTTCGTCGCGTCCTGCGCCGGCTCGCCCGATGGCGTCGCGGAGCCGATCGTCGGCTGGACCCGGAGCGCAGCGATCGTCTTGCCGTCCGGCGACCACCAGAAGCTCGCCACCGCACCATCGACGAGGGTCCGCACCTCGCCTGACGGTCCGTCGATGACCTTGAGGGGCCCGAGCGGGAAGCCGGCTGTCTCGTCGGGGCGGCTCGCACCGATCGAGGCGACCCTCGTCCCGGATGGGTCGAACATCAAGGCGGTCTGGCCGTAGACGGTCATCGAATGCTCGTTCGACCCGTCGCGACCTGACACGACGACCTCACCCGGCCCGCCGGTGGCGCCGCGCACGAAGGCGATCGACGCGTGATCCGGGCTGACCACCGCGGAGCGGAAGTCGCCGGGCTCCTCGAGGGCCGTCCCGGACACGCCGTCCACGCCGAGCTCGCCGAGGAATGCATCCGACCCGCTGCCGATGTGGGCGAGCAGTCGGTCACCGGACAGCCAGTCGTAGTAGAACGGGTTGCCGGAACGAATGAGCGACCCGGCGCCGCTGCCGTCGAGGGGGGCACTCCCGTCGGCCGGGGCGAGACGCAGGTTGAGGACGTCGGCCTCGGTGACCAGGAACGAGACATCCTCGCCGTCCGGCGTCCAGTAGAGGTAGAAGGGTGCCGCGCTGGGCTTGGCGAAGATCACCTTCGGCGCCGACGTGGATCCGCCGGCCGGAGCGTCGAAGACGACGACGGAGGTGTTCGTGCCATCGGAGCGGACGGCGGCGATCCGGGACCCGTCCGGCGACCACGTCGGGAACCCGTACATCCCGTCCGAGGTGTCGTCCAGGAGGGTCGATGTGCCATCGGCACCGATCACCGAGATCGAGCCGTCATCGGCAAGGACGGCGATCGATCCCGTGGATCCGATCGGCCCGGCGGACGTCGCGACGCGCGGTGCCGCGCTCGGGTCGGCGCTCGTGGCGGCACTCGACGACGGGGCGGAGGCCGGTGGCGCGGCACTCGGCGACGGCGTGGTGCTGCCGCACGCGGCCGCGAGCAACGCGGCTGTCGCGATCGCGAGGACCGGCCGGGTTCGGGGCGCCATCACGTAACGATACGCGCGCGTCATCCCACCGGATGCCGCTTGACCAGGCGGCCTCGCAGCGAGTCGCCGGCCGGTCGTGACACCCCGGTCGTGACAGCCGAGGTGTCAGCGCGCCGTGCGACCGTCGGCCCATGCCAGCAGACGAGTTCCGAAGAGCCGAGGCGGCCTGGTCAGCGGCGCGCCGCATGATCGCCCGGAAGGAGCGCCCGTGTTATCGGGTCGCCGAGACCGGGGACGGGACGTATCACCTCATCGAGCTGCCGTGGATCGCCCCGGTCGCGGCGTCGCGCCGTACCGCGCTCGCCCGGGCACGTGACGCCGTCGCGCGATGGCTCGAGGTCGACCCAGGGTCGTTCGACATCGAAGCGGGGTAGTCGGGTGGAGTCCGTGCGAGTGACCTGGAGGCACCACCATCTGTGCCATGGTGCATGCACGCACCCCTCGGGCTAGGAAGAAAGGACTACTCTTGGGCAGGACCGCGGTTCGGGGGATCTGCCGGTCAACGCAGAGATCCGGGGCGTTCGCGCCCATGCTCAGGGGGATCCCGATAGATGTCGTTGCTTCAGCGGATGGAGCGCGCGCAGAAGGCGAAGGAGGCCGCTGAGGCCGCTCGCAACGGCGCGCAGGCGACCGACGCTCCATCACCCGACGCCACCGCCGGCGAGCAGTCCACGGCGGTCGCGACGGCCCCGACAGCCCTCCCGCAGAACGGCAACCCCGCGACTCCTGTCGGCGTACCCGTCGGCCCCGGCACGACCGACGCGGCGACCGTCGGCCCCGCGACACCGCGGGGCCCGATGCGCCCGACAGGCACGCCCACTCGCGACGACCTGATCCGCGAGGTCCGGCTGCAGCTGCAGGCCGAGGTCGTCGGCGCGTTCAAGACGCTGCTCGATGCCAAGGAGAACGAGGTCCACCCGAAGATCGAGGGCCTCGTCGACCGCGTGATCACTCGTGGCGGGTTCGCCGTCACGCGCGACGAGCGCGAGCGGCTCGTCGAGGAGATGGTCCACGACGTCACGGGCTTCGGGCCGCTGGAGCCGCTCCTCGCCGACCCGACGATCACCGAGGTGATGGTCAACGGGCCGGACCACATCTACATCGAGCGCAAGGGCAAGATCCAGCGGATCGATAGCGTCTTCCTGAACGACCAGCACGTCCTCCGCGTGATCGACCGGATCATCACGCCGCTTGGCCGCCGGATCGACGAGTCGAGCCCGCGGGTCGACGCGCGCCTGCCGGATGGCTCGCGCGTCAACGCCGTCATCGAGCCGCTCTCGCTGGTCGGCCCGGTCATCACCGTCCGGAAGTTCTCGAAGACGCCGTACACGGTCGATGACCTCGTCAAGTTCGGCACCGCCACGCCGGAGATGTTCCAGTTCCTCGATGCGTGCATCCAGGCACGCCTCAACCTGTTC